>JBDNHX010000213.1:0-2098 GCA_041688565.1 Planctomycetaceae bacterium | reverse complement strand
TGTCGTTGTGGATGAATAAGCGTCAACGCGCCGCTCGACTTCGCCAGTCCATATTGCAAAAAGCTTTCAGCCGCGAACTTACACCCACTCACTTCAATTGAGAGAAAGAAGATGCAGAGAAAACAGAACTTCCAGACAATTGCGTGGTTTTGGGATATTTTCAACAGGTCGATCCTGAATCTCGAGCCTCCGTATCAGCGCAGAAGCGTCTGGAATCAGGCATATCGAGACGATTAAGACTCTCTTCGAGTTGGCATGGTCAAAAACTACCCATGCCCTTGCCTACAAGTCCTCGAAAGTCGACTGGCGCGCGTTGCAACTCGCAGCGGCGCTGAAGGCATCAGTAGAACAGATGGATCTGCTGCTTTCTGATTTTGAAAACGCGATGAGAATCATGGGCACTTCACCGTGGCAGGAAATCGACAAGAAGAATCAGATTCAAGACCGGTTCATCTCGCTTCAAGATCAAATTCCGACCGAGGCGTGGCCCAAGGACGTTTCTCGCTTTGTCGAGAATATCTATTCATTGATTGAGCTCCTACAAAAACATGAGCGTTGGAAGTCGCGAGTCAAGGATGCCGATATCTACCTACCAGCGCTTGCCAAAATCGAAGAATACGTGACAGCTCAACCTCTTGACATGTTTCCACGCAGTATTTCACTCTTTCAATTGGTATTAGGGATACTCACAGCGATCTATGAATTTCCAGCTGAAACGGCCGTATGGTTTCCAATTTCGAGTGAGTTGGAATTGCTGTTTCCACACGTGATCGCAATTTCTAATCGTTTCGCCTTCGTTTAGAAGTAAGACATTCATGTCCAACCCCAACGCCCTTGTTCAAAAACTCTGGAACTGCTGCAACATCCTCCGCGATGATGGGCAAGGTTTTTTACCATTGCAGACGATCGAGACAGGTCGTGATAGAATACCGCTGCATGAGAAGCAAACCTCTTCTAAAGGAACGAGACAGCCATGAAAGCCATTGAATTTCAGTCACAACTCGAAAACGGAAAGATTTCTGTCCCAGTCGATTGCGGACTTCAAAACGGGCAGGGCGTGCGTGTGTTGATCCTCGTTAATGAGGCTGACCGGGCTGAGTCACGTCAAGTCGCGGGCACCCAAAGTATTTGGGATAAAATCCAGGGGTCGTGGCAAGGCGAACCGCTCCTTCGTGAAGATCAGGGCGATTACCCAGTCCGCCTGGAGTTGGAATAGTGTTCTATCTTCCGGATACGAATGTGTGGATTCGTGAACTGAATCCGAAGCCATCGTCGGTACAGTCCAGATTCCGTGCATATCGCCAGGAAGACATTCTGATGTGCGATGTCGTGAAGGCTGAACTCTACTATGGGGCCTTCAAGAGTGCACGTCCTGTTGACAATCTCAACGCACTCGCAATTTTGTTTGGTGCCTTTGAAAGCCTGACATTCGACGGCGAAGCTGCTCGTGTCTTCGGAAAACTTCGTGCCGATCTCGCAATTCTGGGAACTCCGATTGGCTTGCTCGATCTGCAAATTGCATCGATCGCAATGCTGCACGGCTGCACTCTGGTGACCAACAATACGCGAGAATTCTCCAGGATCGTCGGTTTGAAAATCGAAGACTGGGATACTTGACCGTTTCACCCGAGCGCTTCGATTTCCTCACTGCTCTCCAGGACCGCACACAGCACACACCATGTCCAACCCCAACGCTCTTGTTCAAAAACTCTGGAACTACTGCAATATCCTCCGCGATGATGGGTTGTCGTACGGCGACTATGTTGAGCAGCTGACGTTTCTGCTGTTCCTGAAGATGGCCGATGAACAGGCGAAGCCGTCGTTCAGTAAGACGTCGCCCATTCCTAAAGGCTACGGTTGGGACGACCTGTTGAAGCTGGATGGTGATGAGTTGGAAACGCACGATCGCCACACGTTGACGGAGCTCGGTAAGCGGTCGGGAATGCTGGGGCTGATCTTTCGAAAGGCTCAGAACAAGATTCAGGACCCGGCCAAACTCCGCCGACTGATCGTCGATCTAATCGATAAGCAACAATGGTCCAGCCGGTCTCATGAAGGCAAGGAAAGCCGATTCGTTCTGATAGGCGGTACCTGCCTT
>JBDNHX010000212.1:0-5349 GCA_041688565.1 Planctomycetaceae bacterium | reverse complement strand
TCGAACGCGAATGCCATCTTCTGTTTTGAGTTCGATATTAGAAAATCGGTCACTTAAGCGACCGTTGATCCGATGGTTTTTTCCAGAAACGGAGACACCTGGCATCTTCGGCTGGTCGAGATATCGGGAATCATCCTGAACCCATTCTGAAGTTCCTATGACATACGGCCTTCCCGGATAAGCATAACGATTGTCCGGGTCCACGGCGTAGACTCTGGCCTTGAGTTGTTCGGGAGTCATTTTTGTCGTGCGGCCTTCCCCCGCTGACACGGATTTTTCAGCTGAGCCTGTAACGATGGCACTTGATTCCGGAGTTCCCCCCGGAGCAGTGGAAGAAAAGCCCGACTGAGTCAGTGGACAAACTTCCTGTGGATTTCGCAGTTGACCCGTAATGGGACAAATCACAGGCTGAGTCGCCGCAGAAAGTCCGGGCTGACCCGTGACCGATTCCGAACTCGCTGTAGTCGTCCATGATTTCAGGTGAATCGAAATCAGGTAGATGGAGTGACATGACATCAGCATCATGGCAAGAAGGGCTAGTCGCTTCATTGTGATTTTCCAGATAAATTCACCAAGACAACGCGATCGTCAAAACATGCACGCAAACATAGCTTGCGATCGGAATGATGACTTGTTTAAGACTGCAGAAAGGCCCACAGGGCTGAATGCGTAAAAAAAGCCTGGTAGAGAGATTCTCTGCCAGGCTTGCAATCACCAGACCCAAGCACACCTTAATAAGGTGGCTTACAGGCTATGGGAACAGGTTCTGAGTCTGCTGCGGGGCTTCCGTCGGAAGAAGCCGCGGGTCCATGTTGAACATCATCCGCATGTCTTCATGCTCCAGGTTATGGCAGTGGAACACCATGCTGCCAATCCAGGTTCTGAACTTCATGAACAGCTCCACTTCGTCACCGGCACCAAGCAGGACAGTATCCTGTTTGAACTGATCGCGCAGGGCCGGAATCTTACCGTTCAGCTTCTGCCACTGTTGAGCTTCCAGATGAATGTGCACCGGGTGCCACCAACCACCACCATTGTTCCGCACAATCCAGCGTTCTGCAGTTCCAATGGTCGGCGTGACGTTAGCAACATTAGTGTCAAAAAATACATCGTTGATTTTCCAGGCACCCTGCTGGCGGTGGAAAGACAGCACGCGTGTCTTGACCACTTCTTCCGGCAGGATTTTGCGATGGGGTCGCAATTCCGTGTCCATCGTGATCGCCAGGTCCGGCTTACCACCATGCACGGGTTCATCAGTGATGATGAACTTCATGATCTGCTCGCCAGCTTCCCCGTCCTTCAGAATCGTGCCGTTGGCAAGTAACGTATTCATGTCAGCCGTTCCCCGCGGTCCACGACCGTCGATCTGCGGCAGAATGTTTTCCAGGTAAACTTCACGAATACCGCGATCCGCCAGTTCCTTAAAGTCAATGATCACATCGACTCGTTTCGCCGGCATCTGCAGGCAGAAATCCTGCAGAATCGGCTTAGGATACATCCACGAATCATAGGCGATCTGCATAAACGGCTGGGCGATGCGGTAATCGGCCGTTCGTAATTGCATGGCCCACGCACGAGCATTGCTGTGAGTCAGGATGGAGAAACGGTATTTGCGTTTCTCGACCGTGAACTTTGGATTGGCGATGCCATTCACCACCATCACGTCCCCCATCTGACCATCATGGCTCAGGATGTCGTAGAACAAAGTGCCATCCGGATTAAAGACCTTATCACCAATACAAAGATGGACGTGATACTTGTTATAATCCGTCTCAGGCCCGCCACGTTTTGCAACGTCAAAGTCCAAAGACCCAGCCACTCCGTTTGCGTCAGCGCCGATTTTGGGGTACACACTCGGCAGGATATTTTTCCGCATCAGTTCTTCGCTGATGTGGTCAGTCAGGTGATAGATGCCGGCCAGGCCGGAATAAGCCCCAGGGCCCGTTTCGTCCATAGCGTGGTCGTGGTACCACAGTATGTCTGGAGACTCCGTCTCATCAAAAGGATCGCCCGCAACACCGCCCAATGGGCCAAGCACGCGCTGCAGACGAGCCGGATTCCCGTCCGCTTCAGCCGGCCATCCGCCCGGAGGATCATCTCCCGCCGGTGCTGGACCTGCCTTGGAAATGTAGATTGGAATGTTCAGGGCCGCGGCTGCGGTCATGTAGTCTTCGCCCGTCTGGGCCGTGCGTTCCAGAATGTCCAGATTGCGGTCTCGATAGCGGGGAGAGATGTTCGGATAGTAATAGTCACGGGCATTGCCGGGCGTGACCGTGAAGTGAGGAGACCCATCAGAGTGCGACGGTGAATGTCCGCCGTGCAGGTGAGTCGAACGATCATGAGGCAGCATATTAATGTTTCGAACCACAATCGGTTCGCCATCGCGAGCAAAGAAGGCATCGCCCGGTACATGGCCGTTATAGCCCCACAGCGGCGTCATGATCCCGACGCCCAGCACATCAGAAAGCACAGGCTTGATCACGAGTTCATAAAAGTAGGTTGGTTTATCATCCCAGTCGGCGGGATGCTGCCAGTATTCGGGAGCAATCCCATGCTTAACCTGACCAACGCCAATCTGACCCCACGCCGCAGGACTGTAGCCGCGACGCAGTTCTTCTGTGTTCAATGGCGTCGGACTCACGTCCACCGGGCGAGCCAACACCATCGGCGGAAGTTCGCGAACGAATTTTGGAAACTCAATGGCCGTTCCACCGTTTCGCAGGGCCGGGTGCATCACCGCAGAGCCAGTCGCTGTCGCAGGAATTGGGAAGTTTGCCACCTGCTGACCGCCCGCAGAAATCGCGGCTCCACCGGCAGATCCCGCCCACACACCGTCAGTGTGCTGAGCCACGTGCTGGAAGTGTCCAATTACCCACACCGCCCGAATAATCAGCTGTGCAGCTTTTTCCTGGGTACCAGTGATTGGTGGTGTCAGATCCGACGCCATGGCCGGGGAAAGTGGATTCGTTGGCAGGGTCAGAAAGTTGGAAAACTTGCCTCGAGCCGCCGTGGCGATGGAACCAGCAATGTCTGTGGGTGTCGCAGCCGCTGGTGCGCCACCAGTTGCCGGTGTGCCACCAGTTGTTGGTTGAGTGCTTGCTGGCAATTGTGCGATCATCGCCTGAATGTCAGCATTGGTGCCGGGCGTCTGACCATTCGTACCGAACAGCGTCGCTAGAACGCGGTCGCGCTCCTGCTTCTGCTGACCTTCAAGATTCTTCCGATCGTTTTCCTGACGAGTTAACGCGGTCTTCATTTCAGCAAGCACTTTGTTTTGCTAGTTCTGATCCAATCCCGGTGCCTGCACACGCTTCTGAAGGTCACCCATTTCTTCCTGATGCAGCTCCTGAAGATCTTTCCATTCTTCCAAATGGATCTTCTGAAGTTCAGCGGCCACGGCCTGCTTCTCGGCATTCGTGGCCGTCTGCAGTGGAGTGGGCGAGTTCGTCGAATCTGTCTGTGCATTCGGCGTTGTTTCCGCCGCTGTTTCCGGCAGGTTGCCCATCACGGTTTCAGCAATCACGACACCGGATCGCTTTAACCGGAGGACTTTCCCAGCTAACAATTTGGCAGTCGCGTCATCGAACTTTGCAGAAACCCGAGTGCCTGGACCGCCGGTTCCCTCAACAACGAAATTGAATCCTGTTTTGAGTTCCGTTTCCTGACCCGTAGCATCGACGGAGAATACCGTCATTCCGGTCGTTCGTTTTTCATCAAGACCAAACGACGACGACACAAAACAGACCAACAAGCCCAACGTTAAAAATTGACGAAGTAACTTGTTACTCCAATACCTTTTTCGCACCTGAATTCTCCGATGAACAAAATAAAGTGAATCGTGCCGCAGTCCACTCACAGCGGATGCAGCAATGTTGGTTTCGAACAGTTGACTTCCCGAGTCAGAACTTGCAGGTCTGGTTCGGAGAGAGCGTCGGATGATTCGTCCCCAGCGCACAGGCAGGGTCTAGTCAACGCAACCCGACTACCGAATTATGACGCTCCAATTCTTTAGTCCATAATTCATGTTGCTTTCGTTAGAACTTTTCCAATCCCCCAACGCAACAGTCCGAACTAACCGAAACATTTGGTATTCCGTTGACCGAATCGCCCTATTCCAATGCCGGACTTTCCGCTCAGAACATTATGATTGCAGGATTTCAGAAAAGGCGTTGACCTCTTCTGTTGAGTCGTGCGTGGTTTCAGTCGCACGAGTTATTTCGCCTGTCCGGGCACACGCCACCCCAGTGGGTTTTTACAACAAAGCCCTGGGGCCGCCGTGGAGATTGCGCACCCCAGGAAAAGCGGCTCGAAAACGTCCGGCCTCCAACGGGGTTCCACTGGCAGCAGCAAAGTTGGAGTTGCATTGGGACATCGATCAGGTGAGATCTGTTTACGGTTTGTGAGAGGAAAAGACGCGTCTTCCACCTCTGAACTTCCCATCAGACGTTCGCCGGACCTGGCGGACGCACTTTCATGACGAGCGAACGTGATCAGCTCGGCCTCCACGCAGGCATGGCGCAGCGCGGTCCGTCGTGCGCGGAGATGTGCGGCAAGCTCAACGTCGCAGTGTTGAAAGAATCCGTGATGAGCGGCGTCGTAAACCAGAGTCGTTTCCGTGTGTGCCTGTTCCAGTTCTTCCAGTCGCTGTTGAGCCAGCAATTCGGCCTGCTCTGCCCGCGCCGAAGCGGTCTCACACTTCTGCTTCCATTGCTCACGTGATCGACCTCGGTCTGACGCAAGTTGCCGCTCCTGTTCGAGCTTTTCCTGCACCGCCTGAATCCACTTCACGCAGCGACACCGATTTCACGATATCCCGCTACCCAAATTTTACCCCAAATACCAACTTTGCTGCGGCCTGAGGCGCACCCCAGGAAAAGCTTTACTTTCTCCGGACGGGCGTGAATTTTCGGCCGCCAGGCAGACTGATCATCAGGTTCGCCATCACACTGGAACTGTTATATTCTGACGAGAGTATCTGATCCGTCGAAACGGAGAGTCGCAGCGTGTCCGTAAAGTCCCAGTTCAGCGCGGCACCAAACGTATTGTAAAACACACTCAGGGTATCCCATTGTATTGCATAGCGAGCCGTGTAGGAGAATTCATTTTCTCCCGGCGTCATGGGGTTCAGCCAGTGTTGCCATTCTAGTCCCATATTGACATAACTGAAGAGTTGCGGTGCAAAGTAAGGGTGGATTGTTCCCGGCAGAATATTGGGATCCGGATTACGAATCGTCTGATTTGAGAAATCCTCAAAATGATATAGCAGAATTCCTCGCAACTCCCGAGGCGCTGTTCTGAACTTGTAGATGTTGAGCACATTAAATTTCTGCACAAGATTCGAATCCGAGT
>JBDNHX010000211.1:0-6383 GCA_041688565.1 Planctomycetaceae bacterium | reverse complement strand
GGCACTCGTATTGCGTTGATCTTGCTCATTCGAATCGCAGTGACCAAACGTTATCTGCCAGAGGCGGTTAATGCCGACGCACGAGCCACTGCATTGCGACGCTAAAACAATGTGCAGGTTCGGGCGGGCAATTGAACTGGGCCAGTCTGTTCTGCCACGCGTCACACAACGGCGTCTCCTGGTCGTTTTGCCTGCAGCGTGTGTGAGAGTGATCGGACGCCTCTGATCAGGGGATTGTCGACAGAGGCAGGAATTGCATCAGGAATTTTTCCTGGCGGAACAATTCCTGGCAACACGAGGCTGACCACCAGCTGTCCAGCTTTGGGATTCATTCGGACATCTGCCGAAAGCACATCGATCCGAGCGCCATCGATCAGGAACAGTGGGTGAACTCGATCGCCGTAGTGCGCACGAAAGTTTTCCAGAGTAAACATTTCGCTGAAGCGAGTTGCTTTGATGGTGGCACCCTGATCCAGTGCCGTGTCCATAAAGTCGTAGGTCAGACACGGGCTAAAGAGTGTTCGGCCAGCGAGACGGTTCTGCCATGTCGTCTCCATTCTTGCGTTGTCTGATTCGCCTCGCGAAAGCTGCAGGACATTGCGTGCTCCGAAGATTTCTCGAAACCTCGCCGCCGCGAGAGTATTGATCTGATCGTTGGATGTCAGCGCCAGGAAACGGCCGAGCCCTCCGAAGTCGACGGCATCCATCACATACTCAGACAGGATGCTGGCAAAGCAAACATTGAGCCCCGCTTCCCGAGCTTTTGACACACGCTGATATCGCGTATCCACAAGAACCACACGAATACCTTCCTTGCTGATGACCCGCGCAATGGCTCGTGCTGTCTGACTGGCGCCGGCGATCAGAAGGCCCTGCGGATCAGAAGCGGCGAGTCCAAGTTTTCGGGCCAGCGGTGCCGCGGTCAGCCCGTAGACGGCAACGGTCATCAGAATCACGATTAAGGTCGCCGGCGCAATGACGGCTCCGCTCTCGCCCATCCGAAGAGCAAACACGGATGACACCGCTGCAGCGACAATTCCTCGCGGCGCGAACCAGGCAAGAAAGCAGCGTTCACGACGAGACAACCCGCTGCCAATCGTGGAAAGCCATACGGACACCGGTCGCACAATCAGAATGAGTGATGCTGCAAACACAGGACCTCGCCAGCCAAGCTGACGCAGATCCTGCAAAGGCACGCGAGCTGCCAGAACAATGAACAGCGCGGCAATCAGCAGGATCGTCAGACTCTCCTTAAATTCGATGACTCGATGAACATCGACAGCTTTTTGATTGGCCAGCAGAACGCCCATAACCGTCACGGCCACAAGCCCTGCTTCATGATGCAGCATTTCCGCTCCGGCAAATGTCGCGACAACGTACAGCAGCGTCATTGGGTTCTGCAGATAATCGGGTATCCAGAAGCGACGGAACGATTCGACCAGCAGACGTGACGACAGCAATCCAATAGTCAGTCCGACCGTCGCCGTACTGGCAAAGCCCTGAACGGCATTCCACGTGGCTGATCCATACTCAGCCGCTCGAATGGAACTGATGGCCTCAAAGACCAGAACGGCCAGCGTTGCTCCAATGGGATCGATCGCAATACTTTCCCACTTCGCGATGATCCCCACTTTTCCCGAGGGACGAATTTCGCGAAGCAGCGGCCCGATCACCGTGGGGCCAGTGACGGTCAGGACAGCTCCCAGAACAAGGGCCACCGAGGCTGGAATTTGCAGAATAAAATGGGCCGCCAGGGCTGCCCCGAACCAAGTAATAATCGCACCGATGGTGAGCAGACCGAGCAGCGATTTCCATGTTCCCTTCAGTTCGTGCAGCCGCAGGTTCAGCCCTCCTTCAAACAGGATCAAGCCCACGGCGAGGGAGACAAGAGGCTGAAGAAGGTTGCCAAACATCTGGTCGGGATTGATGAAACCGGAGACCGAACCGGCAAGGCAGCCGAGCGTCAGGAGCAGAAGAATCGCCGGCACGCGCAGCCTCCACGCCAGCCACTGCCCGCCAACTCCCAGAATAATGATCGAGGCCATCATACGCATCAGCTGGTCGGGGTCATCCATGCGGAGCTTTCCTTGCTTCTTTGAGGAGTGATCATAATTCGATCAGCAGCAGCCTTTAAATTCTGCACGGCCGTCTGCCACGGCGTCTGCTGCTCGATCAAACGCCATGCCAATGAAGTACCTTTTAGATTCATGGTAAATGCCGGCCTCCTCGACAAATCCGAGAGGCCCGCAATCAAGACTCTGGCAACAATTTTTCCATCGCAGGCAAGTCTTTTGCCGCCGGCCTGACAGGAAAAATACCGCGTCAAATGCCTAACGTGCTTCTGGTGCATGACCTGAGTCTTTTTGCAGTGCATTCAGCCGCGGCCGGGGCACAGCAGTTGCTCTACCGGGTTTACGGTCCTAATGAAACTTACTGACAGGAAGCTCTCATGAATTCGTCATCCGCCAATACGCAAGAGCAGCAAGCAGGCAAAGTGCGAGATCTCCTCGTGACTCGAAATGGCCGTAAAGAAAGACTGAGCTCTCAGATCGTCCATCTGCAACTGAATTTTGTTGTTGAATGCTGGGGACCGGGATAATTTTGGTGAATCCGGCCGGGAGGCCAGTTCTTTCACCGAGAATGACATTGTCAGGAAGAAGGCTATTTGAATGTTGAATTCGGAATCACTGGTGCGAGAAGCTTCGAACCAGTTGTTGGAAATGTGTCTGCAATCCGGCTCGGCGCTGCCCCGCATTGCGATGATTTCCACACATGGCTATGTCGCAGCCAATCCACCGCTGGGAGCCGCCGACACCGGTGGGCAGGTGGTGTATGTTCTTGAACTGTCAAAGAAGCTGGCACAGTTTGGATTTGAAGTGGATATCTGGACGCGCCAGTTTGAAGATCAGCCAGCTTTTGAAGCAGTCGCCGAACATGTTCGGATTATCCGCGCCCCGTGCGGCGGGTCGTCATTTCTTCCCAAAGAATATCTGAGTCATCACTTACCCGAGTGGGGCGAAAACGCGTTGCGGATTATTCACGATCATGGGTTAAAATATTTGTTTATCAACAGTCACTATTGGGACGCCGGAATCGCAGCCGAACTTCTGCGGCTCGATTTGAAATGTCCGCATGTGCATACTCCGCATTCTCTGGGGCTCTGGAAAATGCGTCAGATGGAAGTCGACTATCCCGAAGATACAGACAAGTTTGAAACGCAGTACAACTTCTCGGAGCGTATTCGCACAGAACGGCAGCTTTATGCTGAAGCCGAACTGGTGATTGCAACAACGCCGTTGCAACTGGATCTTCTTGAAAAGGAGTATCAGATCTCTGCCGATCATTGCCGCATGATTCCACCGGGGTACGATGAAAATCGATTTTTTCCAGTGGGTGAGTCCAGCCGAAATGCGATTCGTCAGCGGCTGGGTTTCTCTGGCAAGGTTGTCATGGCGATCGGCCGTTTGGCGCGCAACAAAGGCTATGATTTGCTGATTCAGGGCTTTTCTGTGCTGGCTTCACGCGAGCCGGAAGCCGTTCTGCATCTGGCCGTCGGTGGTTCCAGTTTGAACGCGCTGGAACAAACGATTCTACAGGAGCTTCAAAATCTGGTTCTTGAGCTGAACCTTCAGAACAAAGTGCAGTTCGGAAGCTTTGTGCCGGATGACCAGCTGGCGGATTATTATCGGGCAGCAGATCTGTTTGTACTTTCCAGCCGTTACGAACCGTTCGGAATGACTGCCATCGAGGCCATGGCATGCGGCACTCCAACAGTGGTGACTGTCCACGGCGGATTGTATCGGGCTCTGACGTTCGGCCGTCATGCGTTGTTCGCTGATCCGCTGGATAAAGAAGATCTCGGCATCACAATGCTGAAGGCATTTCGATATCCCCGCCTGTGGAACCGCATGGCAAAAATGGGGTCTCATAAGGCACGCAGTCTCTTTACCTGGTCCGGCATTGCGCATCAGCTGATCGCTGCGGTCGAGCATCATGAAGCGGAGGAATCAGGCATTGGCGAATCCGACTGGGACGATCCGTGGCAGGATGCGGAGTAATGACGACTGCACTGCCGGGCATAATCGAGCGAGCCGAAATGCCATGGGAATCTTTGCACACAATCGCCGACTGATCTACTGATCGTGTTGTGACTTCGCCCAGTCCAAAAAACATCCAGTGCCGGAGGCCCACATTGGGTTCACCGGAAATTGTTGATCAACTCTCGAAGGAAAATATGGAACCGCAACCACTAAACTCGGACATAGTCATTCAGCTTTTCTGCTCTGATCTGGATGGGACTCTGCTGGGAAATCCGGAAGCCACACGTCGATTCAAAACGGTCTGGGAATCACTTCCGCAGGCACAGCGACCAATGCTGGCCTATGCATCGGGGCGGTTGGTTCAGGACGTGATCGATTTGCTGTCCACACAGATTCTTCCGTGGCCTGATTACATTATCGGCGCGGTCGGCACTCAGATTTATGACGGTCGCAGAAAACGGCCGCTGAAAGAATTCAGCAAGCAGTTCAGAAATGGCTGGGATCTGAAAAAAGTGCAGGAGATTCTGGCCCGGACGCCTGGCATCCTTCAACAGCCCGATCAGTTTCTGCATGAATACAAATCGAGCTGGTACCTGCCCCAGGCTTCGGCAGAGACCATCGACGAAATTCGAGCACGGCTGCGGGAGGCCGGTTTACGTGCGTGCGTCGTTTACTCCAGTGCTCGCGACCTCGATATTCTTCCGGCCGAATCAACGAAGGGCGGAGCACTGCAGTGGCTCTGCGGGAATCTGGGCTTTTCCACGGAAAACATCCTGGTCGCCGGTGATACTGGCAACGATGCCAGCATGTTTTTGCTGCCGGGCGTGAAGGGAATCGTTGTTGAAAACGCTCAGCCCGAACTGATCGAAGCGGTGGTGAAGACGCCAACCTTCAATGCCACAATGGTTGTTGCTGACGGAGTGCTTGAAGGCCTTCAGTATTTCGGCGTCATTCCGACGGCTCCTCCGCTGTCTGACTCTGCCCTGCGGCCGGAGCAAATCGATCCAACTCTGAAAATGCTCGTGGGCGAGGCGGCTTTAGGAACTTTAACGTCACAGGAACGTCACCTGATTGCTGAAGGATATCGCCACGCTTTACTGGCACTTCGAAAGACAATCAGTCCGCTCGGCTTCTGTGCATGCTCGTTGCAGGATAACGAAGTCACTGGCGTCGACATCAATTACCGAAGTGTCTGGGCTCGAGATGGTTCGATAGTCATCATCGGCACCGTTGGACTCGACGACCCTGATATTCGAATGGCCCAGGAAGCAACGCTTCGAACCCTGTTCGATCGACTTGCACCAAACGGACAAATGCCGGCCAATGTGCGCATTGAAGATGGAGTGCCCGACTACAGCGGCGTTGGGGGGATCTGTGCGATCGACAGTGCCCTGTGGGCCATCGTGGCATTTCATGCGTATGTTCGCAAAACGAACGACAGGGAATTGCTCAAAGAATACTCCTTGCAGCTTCAGCGTGTCATGGACTGGCTGAGTGCGCTGGACAGCAATAACGATTTGCTGCTGGAGATTCCAGAAGCCGGCGACTGGACCGATCTTTTTGGGCGAAGCTACCATGTTCTGTACGATGAAGTTCTTTGGTATCGAGCCAATGTCGCCTTTGCCCGGCTGCTGGAAATGCAGGAACAGTTTGACCATGCGGCCGCCACTCTGCGACGGTCTCAGGCTATTCGCGCCAAAATCCTAAGTTCCTTCTGGCCGTCCACACGGCCACCCGCGGTCGCGTCGGAAGAACAGTTCAAGTTCGCTCAGCTGCAGGCTTCGATCGGAGATTCCAGTTATCTGCTCGCCGAGATTACTCCGTTCGGCTTCAACTGGCGTTGTGATGTGCTGGGCAACTTGCAGGCATTTCTCTCCAACATCCTGGATGCAGACAGGGCACGTATTGCCTTTAAGTTCATGTGGGGCGTCGGCGTCAATGATCCGTATCCGGTGACAAATTTGTATCCGCCGGTCCAGGCAGGCGATCCGGATTGGCGGCCCTATTATACTGTGAATCTGCTCAATCTGCCGGGGCATTACCACAACGGCGGGATCTGGCCATTTATCGGCGGCATGTGGGTCCGCTTCATTCATCGACTTGGCCTTTATGAGGTGGCTTGCCGGGAATTACTTAAACTGGCTCAATTAAATCGGCTGGGAAAAAATCGTGAGTGGGAATTCAACGAATGGGTGCATAGCCGCACGGGACGTCCGATGGGAAAATGCTATCAGGCCTGGTCAGCATCGTCCTACATCCACGCGTGCCAGGAACTGCAGGTGCAGGCGGAACAACTGGTCGATGAATAACTTGCAGAGATAAACAGTGTGCAGAGACGTCGCG
>JBDNHX010000210.1:0-19873 GCA_041688565.1 Planctomycetaceae bacterium | reverse complement strand
TCACTCCTTGAGCGGCCAACGAACCTCTCCGAGGGCAATGTTGGCATGAACGCTTTTGGGAAGTCAGATGACTTCGTAGTACTGTCGACGCAGGTGAACAAAGCGGCAACCGCCGCGGCGGAATCTGTCGAGGGAAGGAGGTCACCGAAGGGAAGAGTCGTCGACTTGCCGTCGATGCATCGGACTCTGTGCCGGATCTCGCATCACCTGGAGCGGCACGATGGCCACGACAGGTCTCGTTGCTCAGCAACGCGATCGTTGGACCTGACGGAGGAGCCGTATGACGTAATTCCTCGGCAATAGAAAGAGCAGTTTCTTTCCCCCCGGGAGAGCCAAATGCTATCTGAGGAAGCAAAAAGGAAGCAGGAACCGTTTACTTGAGTTTCGGTCGTCCCTGAAGTCGAGTCGTGATCTCGAGTCGTGATCTCGAGGCCCAGTTCTTTTGTTGCTGTCGTGGCCCAGGTTTCACCTCCCAACGGCGAGCCGCGATTGACGCTGCGGCGGATGGCAGTGAGTTCTGCTTCGGTCTGTGGCGAATTCAGATGTTCCAGCCAGCCGGGATTCCGCAGCAAAGGCCATGTCGAGAACCCCCTGTAACGCTTTGTTTTCATGCCTTCCGGCGTTGATTCCCTCCGGGATTGCAATATGGGGTTGCTATTCCCGTTGCATGCGGGTAGCGTCACCAGATCTGAATTTGAATTCGGCTCAATGAGTCGTTCAAACAATTGGTGTGGGTTACAAGCTTTCTTGAAGACGACCGCGTCGGATCCTGAGTGTTGCAGCAGCATCCATCTATTTTGATGGTCCTTCGGATAAAATCCGAGTCCTCAAATTCAGCGTTTTGAAGGCTGCCGCGTGGCAGCACTACTGGTGTTTTGGTGGCTGCAAAGCTCAAGGGTTTGTTGAATGAGTAAGAACATTTTTGTTGGTAGTCTCGCTTGGGGTACCACGTCAGAGGGAATTGAGCAGGCATTTGCTCAGTATGGAGTTGTCACGTCTGCAAAGGTCATCAGTGACCGCGAGACTGGCCGTTCCAAGGGATTTGCCTTCGTCGAGATGGAATCTGGTGGCGATGAAGCCATCAAAGCATTGAACGGTTCAGACATGGACGGTCGACAGATCGTTGTCAACGAAGCTCGCCCACGTGAAGAGCGAAGCGGCGGTGGCAGTGGTGGCTACGGCGGTGGCGGCGGTGGCGGCGGCGGCCGAAGCGGCGGCGGCAGTGGTGGCTACGGCGGTGGTGGTGGCGGCCGAAGCGGCGGTGGCAGTGGTGGCTACGGCGGTGGTGGCGGTGGTGGCGGTGGACGTGATCGCTACTAATCAGTTCCCAACGGGAATCTGAAACAACAGATGGTGCTGCTGATTTAGGGCATCTTCACAATAGACAAGGTTGGTGAGCCATAACGGTTCACCAACCTCGTTTTGTTTCAAATGGACGTGGAAAGATCGGCAGTTGGCAGAAGAGAATCGCGGGACGATTACGAGTTCAATCGTCTGCGGTTGGCTGCGGAGCAGCGGCGGGTGATAGCCTGTGGCTTTCCACAGGTCACGATGCCCCAGTAACGCAAGCTGCGGAGCAGCGACGTAATGCGGCAGGGACGAGGCGTAGCAGTAATGTTCCCGATCACGAGTCCGATGAATCCCAATCGTAGTGTCGAGTAAATCTGCACGACGTGATCGGAAATGAACTCATGACTGGCAACCGCGCAGTTTTCGGAGTATTGCGGAGTTGATTCAGGCGGGGGCAATCCCTTCCTGAGCTTGTAGAATGTGCGTTGGACATTCGCGTCCGACTGCGAACAAACGGGCCGGAATGCCCAGCCTCGCCCAAAATTCAGAGTTGAAGCGGTCACATCGGAGTGGGGAAGAAACGCGAGTCAGGATTTGCTGAGTCTGAAGCAGGAAGCTGAGTTTTTCGATCTGTCCAGGAGTTTGTCCATGCAACAATTCTTGAAGTTCCATCGCGTCGCCTGCATTTTGGTGCTCAGTCATCTGCTGCTCATTCCGTCGATGTGGGCTGGGGGCATCAGCGATGGGGATGAGTCGAAGCAGCCTGAAGGCCAGGACGCGGCCGAACAGAAATCTGCAAAAGCAACCGATGAGCCAACTCAATCGCTGGATGCGACAACCATCGATCTGGAGCTGAAAGTCAGTGGTTCGAACGTGATTTTTGCAGCGGAGCGGGATTTGTCGAAAGGACTGACCGAAGCCGCTAGTCTGAAAAAGAAAACCAAACTTGCCGTCAAGCCCCTGAGGGATCTGCAACAGGAAATCACCAATCTGGAGGGGCGTATCCTGCAGGCCCAGCAGCAATTGGTTGGACTCAACGCCCAGCTGGCAAACGTCAACGACGTGGCATCCAATAATCGACTCGTGGGGGCGATCAATACACTGGAAGGGCAGATGACTCTGGCAGAAAACAGTCTAAAGAATCTCAAGGCAAAGGAGATATCGGCCCGGGGCAATCTGAACAATGCAAGAGAGGAATACGTGCAGCAGGTTCTGGACCTGGGGTCTTTGGAGGAAGAATTGACCAAAGCCTACGAAACCAGTGCCGATTCTCCCGAGATTCAGGCCAGCCTGAAGAAACTGCGTGAAGACACCGGCAAAGATCTGAAGTTGCAGCCTTCAGCCAGTGTTCAGAGCCTGCAGAGAAAACTGGATGAACTCAAGGCGACTGTTCAAACAGAACGAGTCCCTCTCCGTCGGGATGATAATACGTTTTATGCCTCGGTTGTTATCAACGGTAAGCATTCCGCAGAAATGGTTTTGGACACGGGAGCCAGTCTGATCAGTCTGCCGTACGAACTTGCCGTTTCGATGGGCCTGAAGCCCGAGGCCAGTGACAAACAGATCCTTCTGACCATTGCGGATGGCAGCACAATTACCGCGCATCTGAAGACCATCGAATCGGTCCGCGTGGGAACCTTTGTTGTCGAAAAAGTGCAGTGTGCGGTGCTGGGGCCGGAAGCCGTCGCAGCTCATCCGCTGCTTGGAATGAGCTATCTGGGTGAGTTTCAGTTTCACCTCGATACCGCCGCCGGAACTCTGGGATTGACTCAGATCGAGGGTGATTCGGCATCCGGTTCACGTCGCAAAAAATAACCGCATCGTTACAGCAGGTTGCCCTTTCGCTAAGCCCATTTTTCACAACAACTTACGGAATAATGCGGCCCAAATCTGCGATTGACGGGAAGTTCTCCGGAATCGTAGACTGCGGGGCAATCGAAATCGAGCGCCATTAAAGATCACATTCGCCGCAAGGATTGCGGGCGAACATCAGCGGTTTTGTCAGGGAAGACATGATGACGCAACCTTCACCATCGCGCGCGGTTATTTCCGCTGAAGACGTCGAGCAACTGCGCGAAGCCAGGCGGATCATTCGCCAGGAAGCCGAATCGCTCAATCGACTGGCTGAGACACTGGATTCTTCCTTCTGTGAAGCCGTGCAACTGATCCGCTCCACGTCAGGTTGCGTCATTGTGACCGGCGTTGGCAAAGCGGGGCTCATCGGACAAAAGCTGGTCGCCACATTCGCCAGCACGGGTACGCGAGCTCACTTTTTGCACCCGACGGAAGCTCGTCACGGCGATCTGGGTTGCGTAGGCTCGACCGATGTTGTTCTCGCGTTGTCCAACAGCGGCGAATCTGAAGAATTGATCAGCCTGATTCCCACACTCCGCCAGATGCAGGTGCCGCTGATCGCATTGACTTGCGATACAGACAACACTCTCGCCCGATACGCGAACGTCGTCGTTCGATTTGGCAAGCATCCGGAAGCCGGCTCACTGGGACTCGCCCCATCCTGTTCAACAACAGCGATGCTGGCACTGGGCGATGCTCTTGCGCTGGTGCTCTGCCAGATCAAAGGTTTCACTTCCACCGACTTCGCCAGATTCCATCCGGCCGGAAGTCTGGGCCGTCAGCTATGTCCGGTCCGCGACGTGATGCGATCCGGCGATCAGCTGCGCATCGCCACGGAGACGGAGACCGTTCGCGAAGTCATGATTCATCACAGTCATCCGGGGCGTCGCACCGGGGCCGTTATCCTGACCGACGCCACTGGCAAATTGACGGGACTGTTTACGGACAGCGATCTGGCTCGGCTGTTTGAAAATCGAAGAGACGAACAACTGGACCAGCCGATTCGCGATGTCATGACTCCAAACCCCATCACTGTCGGGCCGGATATTCTTTTGCCGGAAGCCATTCATGTGATGTCCGAACGCAAGCTGAGCGAAGTCCCGGTGATTGATTTAGACCGGACTCCGATTGGTATGCTCGACATCACCGATGTGCTGCAGCGAGTCGAGAGTGCTGACCGAATTCTGAAGCCATCCAGCGCTCCGGCATTCTCCCCAGCATCTATCAGCCGTTCCGCGTGACCTGCAATTTCCTGCACTGAATACTAAAAACCAAAGACCGAACATCAAAGACCTGCGTCAGTATTTGAGCCAATCCATGTCGCGTTCATCGATATCCAGAGGACCTCGTACCATGCTCGTGGGCATTGGGCTGGTCGCTGTTTATCTTGCCTACGCGCGACTCACGTCCCCATGGCTGACAGTGGAACGTGAATCGACCTATCAACCGAAGGCTTCGCCGCCTCAGGAGAAATCTCAGGTCTTCGCGGAAGAAGCCAGAAAATGGTTTCGGGAAGAAGATCGCTGGGTTCAGACAGCCAACGCTCGTTTCCGCGATGGCGGTCGGCTGCTGTGGTTTAACAAACAGGAACTGACAAACGACAGCCGATCGATCGCCATCAGCCCGGTTGCCTTTTTGTGGCAGCAGGAGGGCGACGACATTCCGATCACCGCGACCGCTCATGCCGCCCAGCTGGACTCATCCACGAAATTCGATTTTCAGGAAGCGAAGTTCGGAAAGATTGTTTCGGGCCTCCTCTCAGGCGATGTGCGAATCACAGGTCCGGATGGCCTTCGAATTGAAGGCCGGATGTTTCACATCTCCGAAGATGCGATGAAGATCTGGACCAGTCAGCCAGTAAAATTTGCGTGGGACACTCATTCCGGACGAGCAGAATCTGGTGCTGAAATCGAACTGCTGGCTTCTGCGGATTCTCTAAAGTCAGGTCTGATGGCTGTCAACGATGTGCAGCGAATTCGTCTTCGAGGCCGCATCGACTGCAACCTGATGTTTCACGACGACGAATCCCAGCGCGAACCCGTTCAGCTGAAGGTCAGTGCGGCCAACGGATTTGAATTCTTCGTTCCAACCAAGGAAGCCACGTTTTCAGGTTTCATGGACCGTGAAGCCAACATGGATAACCAGGTTCTGGTGGAACGTCCGACAGCGGCCGGTGACCTGGACCGTTTGTACTGCTCCAAGCTTGTGCTTCAGTTTCAGCCTCGCATTCAGGCGGCCGGCAGCGGCAAGTCTTCACGTCAGCTGGAACTGGCCCGCATTTCGGCCGAAGGTCAGCCAGTTCAATTCTGGTCGATGAAAGACGGAGCCGAGCAGGTTTATGCCAGTGTGGGCATGCTGAAATATCATCTGAAAGAGCGGATGCTGGAACTGACCGAACGGATGATTGCTGCCAATGGTCGCCGATTCCTTGTAGAAGTTCATCAAAGCGGAAAGCGACTTTCGACAGGCCAAATGCTGATTGCGATGGACGATAAAAACGACGTCCATACAGTGGAATGCCGTGGTCCGGGAAAAATCGGACCGTCGAATCGCACAGACAAGCAGGACGACGCCACCATTCTTGGCGCTGCCTGGAAAGAATCGCTGCTGGTGCGTCGCGGTGAAGAGCAGCGCGTCACGCTGAAAGGCGAAGCACGCGTCATTCAGGCCAGCACCCAAAAGTCCGGAAAGCTGCAGGCAGATCTGTCTCTTTCGGCCAGCGTCATCGACATGTTTCTGGAAGATACGGCTGCGGCAAAGGCCACAGCGAAGACCGATCCTCAGGACATTGCCAACCCGATGGCTCAAAGCATGGACATGGCCAGCATTCGGCCTCGTCAACTGGTAGCCACCGGTAACGTGGCCATGACAGCCGAAGAGTTGTCGGGGACGGCTCGTGAAAAACTGACTGTCAACTTTCAGCAGGGTGTTCCGCCGGGTCAGGTCACGGCAGCGTCCCTGTCGTCTGAGCGAACAAAAAACGATCCTGGGCGGCCAGCGAGCCGCGCCTCGGGTACTTCGACTGGCGGGCTCACTGGCAAGACAACATTTTTGTCAGATACCATTGAAGCGCGTGTCTGGTTTGGGGATGCGAAACAGCCGCAGTTTGAAGATGTCTGGCTGAAGGGAACCGTCGCGGTGACTCATGAGGCCACGGGAACGGGCAAGGCAGCGAAAGCAGAGCAGAGTTTCACGGCCAACGGGAACATGCTGTTTGCAAAGGGCGGATTTCGAGGGAACACCGAGATCAGTCTGGTCGGCGATCCGGCGACGGTTGTCAATTCGTCACGCCGAATCGAAGGCCCGCGAATTGACCTGACCGAGCTGACAGGCGGCTCAAAGGCTGTGCAGCGCGAGGCACGAGTAAACGGAAGCGGACGTATTCGGTTTGTGTCCTCAACGGGGCTGAATGGCAAGCCGCTGGCGAGGCCGTCGCCTGTCGATATTTACTGGGGCGATCATATGAGCTTCAGTGGTCGCACGGCGCACTTCGTTGGAAATATTCGAGCCGTGATGAACAATGAGACTGATCATGATGTCGAACTGACATGCGCCGGCCTGAAGGTTCATTTTTTGGATGATGTGGCAGTTGAATCGGCCGGTAAAGACGAAGAATTCCAGCTGACTCAGCCCTCCAATACGAAGTCACTTGTGGGCAATATTGAACGCATCGAATGCCAGAGCCGAGTCGTCGTGGATATTGACATCATGGAAGACGGTGTCGTAAAGGCGCATCACCATGCTGAGTTTGCTGATCTTGAGTTCAATCAGATTACCGGCGAATTTCACGCCACAGGACCCGGGCTGATTGAGTCCGTGCAGCCCGATAAGGGCAAACGAAGGATGGCGGTTTCCAATCGCACTGTCGCTCGCTCGAACACTCCAACCAAAACCTCCGAGGCCGGCTTTTACTTTATTCGCGCGGATTTTATCGGCGAGTTGACCGGCAATCGCGACAAGAAATTCATCAGTCTCAAGCAGCATATTAGCGGGATCTTTGGCCCTGTGCGTCTTCTGACCGATCGCCTGAATATTGACGGAATGAGTGCTGAAGAACTACCGGAGAATACCGGCGCTCTGAAGTGCGAAAATCTTTCACTCGCTGTAGTGCCCGGGATGTCGTCGGAAGACAGCACGTCGTTTTCCATGGTGGCGGAATCCAACACAAGCACATCGAACCGGGGAACGAGAATTCCGTGCCGGTTCGAATCAAAACTTTTTGCCGGTCTCGCGGACAAAATCATCTACGACCATTCCAAGCAGCAGTTCATTCTGCGTGCCGATGAAGGACGCCAGGCGACAGTGTCGTACCATCCGGATGGTGGCAAACAGCAGGTGCTCAACGGCGGGCAGTTCGAATATTACACTGACCGCAATTACCTGAAAGCCAACCAGATCACCGGCGTCCAAAGCACGGGCGACCTTTCGATCGGCCAGTAACACCCAGTGGCACTCACTTTGTGTTCAACACGTGGATAGCGGAAGTCGCCAGAGCTTTCGGGATGCGGCTGTTTTAGGGAAATCCCCGAAACGCTTGGCGCGTTCCGCTACAAAAAAGATTTCGCTCTGCAAACATTACGCGTGATGCGAGGACGCTGGTCAGCCGTTGGTCCCTTTTGGAAAAAGCCGGTTCAATTTTTCAACCCGGGTTCATGCTTTGTTTTGGGCAGGATTTTCCTGCGATTTCAGATGAACCTGAAACCAGCAGCCGGCGACCGATTCTTTCAGCACAATATCACCGCCGTGCAGACGAGCCAGCTCTCGAGAAATCGACAGTCCAATTCCGGTTCCGGTGGAGGCTCGCAGGTCTTTGCTCAGACGTGAAAACGGCAGAAACAGATTCGCCCGCTGAGTCGTCGCAATCCCGGGGCCTGCATCGAGCACATCAATGATGGCTTCCTGAGGTGTTAAGGTCGTTCGAATCGTGAGCTGTTGACTAGCAGCCGCGTACTTTTCCACGTTGCTGATCAGGTTCCCCAGAATCTGCTCGACAAAATCAGGATCCAGCCAGAGCAAGCATCCGGCTGGTCCCACCACGTTGACTTCAATTCCATTATTCGCCAGTGACGGCGCGAATCGCTCGGCGATTTGTCTGACCAGAGCGGTGACATCCACTCTGACCGCCTGAATCTGCAAAGTCGTTCGGTGCTGCTGGGCAAATGTCAGCACGTTGCCAATCAGCCGACTGAGCCGATGGGCCTCCGATGTGATCACTTCCAGTCGTCGCAGCGGGCTTGCTGTCAGCTCTGACGAAACCTGCTCCAAATCACGTTCCAGAAGGTCGGCGTAAAGTCGAATATTGGTCAGCGGAGTTTTCAGTTCGTGCGAAACCTGATTCACAAAGCTCACCTGCTGCGACGCTTCTCGCATGTCGCGGGAATAATCCCGAAACAGCAGCCACGCCATCGCTATCAGCATTAACGCAAACGCACCGATCCCAGCCGCGAAACCCAGCCTGGCGCTGCGACCACCACCGGCCGCGATCTGATCGGCCGGAATGAAGCATTGCATGCGCCACGAAGCCAGCGGCGCGGCGAGCGGACATTCGCAAAACGGAATCGCCTGCTTTGGAATATCGCCGCCCCATTCATAAACGGCTTCCGCGGAAGAACTGAGGACTCGAAACGCGGTGTTCACGGACACAGATTTTTCGCCGGAATGTGCCGCATTCGTTTCCGGCAGCCACGAAATCAGATCGGCAATCCAGCGGGATCTTTCAAGAGCCGCACCGACAATATGGCCGCTCGGCCTTCTCTGCCAATAGATCAGATTCAGACCGCGATCCCAGTACCAGACAAACCATCCGTTGGCAGGAAGAAAAACGGGCATCTGGGACTGGGCTTCGCCTGCAGACTGTTTTAATAATGGAGGCATCTCCAGGGCGGCCGCGACTGGCATGTCGGCCTGCGCCATCAAGCGAGTCTCCTGTTCAGCAAGGCTTGAGACTGCTGGTGGAGCGGCGGGTGCGGTTCCGGATGCCAGCGGCGAAAAATCGCCGTAGGCCCCTGCTTCGGCCTGAGCCACAGCATTCTGCAGGTCTCGATCCGTAAACATCCGCGCGGCTCGCTGCAGAAAGCTGAGCTCCGTGCCATTCAATGCGTCACTGGGATTGGGATAAAGCAGACTGCCATCCGGGGACAACACAAACAGCTGACTGACTCGCGGTTCCAATCGGACCACTTCTCTCAGTGCGACGACGGAAAAATCGTCGATGGAAGTGATCTGCTGCAGTTGTATTTCACTTTCCAAAAACCGCGCCGCGATGACGCGGTTCACGTCGTCGAGCCGTTGGTCCATGAGGCTGCGAAATCGCTGTTCGGTGATGGACTGTTCATCTCTCGCCATTCGCACGCTCAGCCACGTCAACAGCCCAACGGGCAGCAGCACGATCAGGATCATCAGGATCAGCGAACGACGTTTCATTCCGAGGGCCTGTTGCCAGGAGCAATTCTTCAAAGGAAGACTGCCAGCGGTGAGACACCGGCATTGGGGGAATAGTAGTCCACAGCCCGGTTTCCCACAGTCACATTTTGATGTTCGCCCACAGCAAACATCAAACGACGATGGGGATCAGTCTCTAAGGCTGAGCAGGACGTTCGAAGGTGAATTTTCCGAGCATCGTGTAAATGTGGATCAGGGCCTGGTCCAGCATTTCTTCTCCGGCCCCAAGGCTGACCCAGCTGACGGCAGGGTCGGCACCGTAGCCTCCTTCGGCAGCCGCTTCGATGGTCGGAAAATACATATCATGTCCGTTGCAGTAGCCGAAGAAAAATGTCTCGGTCGCTCGCGAACGTTCCTTCAGACGCAGGCTGTGATCACAAAAGAATTCGCCCGAGCCTCCGACAAGGGCCAGTTCCTGATTGATCAGCACTGTGGTAATTGTGGGGCTGATCATATTCTTGAGCAGATCATCAGTCATGGAAGCGTTGGCGAGTTCCGGAAAAAATGCCGTGCTGAACATCGCCTGAGTCAGCGGGCTTGAAAATGACATTCGGGTCGGAAACTGAAACGAGTGCTCGATGCCCTTGAGCCGCGGGCGTTCCGGAACCTTCGTTTCGATGGCTGTCGCCGTGTTGATCACATGCACGGCCATCGCCTTTCCAAAAGCATCGACGCCGCGAGTCTCTTCTGTGCTCATTGTGGAAAGGTCTCCGCAGGCACCCTGCATGAACACGCAGTTGGTCACAAGCTGCTCCTCCACCGCAGTCATCATGGCTCCCGGCCATTCGGCGGAGAATCTCAGGTCGGCTCCGTCCAGCATGGTGGGATGAGCGGCGTAGTTGACGATCACGGCGATCGGCTTGCTGTCCATGTCGTCCAGACGAATAACGCCCAGCTCCCTGTCGACTGGTTTCGGGTCCTGTTTGGAGTGGCGGTTTCTGTTCATCGCAACGGATTGTGTTCCCCAGCCGATCTTCGCCGGACGAACGTCGGCTGCTGCCGCATTGATGGCCTGAATGATTCGGCTTTCCAGTTCCTTTGCATAAGCGACGGCATCGTCAAAGGTGTCCTGGCCCTTTCCGGGTTCGTCGAGCAGTTCAATGACCGGACCATGATGCGTGTGTGATCCGGAGATGAGCACAAAGTCGATGTCGGACGATTTCTGAATGGCCTCACGAATTCGGACCAGCATAGCATCGGTGGGAGATCGGCCCAGATCAAGCCCAACGATGGCTAGTCGTTCCGTTTCGACATCTATCACCACCGCTTTCGCGTACAGCGGATCGCGCACGCCCGTTGACAACACAGAATGCCGAGCTCCGTAGCCCCACATAGGAGTCGGCCTGGTCGGCGTGATGTCCTGCTTTGCAAACCCAACTTTGAAATGCCGCGCCTGAGCATCTGCAGGAACGAACAGGACAAAAAACAAAAGGGCAATCAGACGGGACAGTTTTTTTTGCATGGCAGGCTTCGTTTTCAAATCTCAAATCTCAAATTGGTCATTCACCGCTCAGCGGCCGTTCACATAGATCGGGTTTGAAAGAATCCAGATCGTTGGTTCACCGGCAACATTCAGCCAGGCTTCGCAGCGACAGACGCCTGCGTCCTGGACTGCATGCTCCATCTGGTTATCGTCCATTTCAAAAACCACAACGCCATCTTTCAAAAGTCGCCAGTGGACCGGCAGCGGTGCGTGAGCGGTCAGTTTCAGATTTGGTGAGAGCGTAATCTGCGATCCCATTTCGCTGCGAACGGCGCCATCCAATACCGCAAAATCAAAGCGGGCACTTCTGCAATGGGGAACCGCTAACGACTCTTCTATCCGCATTCTTGGCTTCCGACAAGTGTTAGAAAACGGGCCAATACGTCCGGCACGTGCAATCGTTTTGGCGCAAGACCGTCGTGCGTTATGCTGAAGGCCTGTGAAACCGCTGCAGCCTGCATCAAAATCGATGGCGGTGACATGCAGTGGAATCAAAATGGCCCGTCTGAAGTTCGTGCTGTTGAGGAACTGCCGCCGATGTCTGCCCCTGCAATTGCACTGCTCCTGCTAAGCAGCCTGATGATGACACCAATGACGCTTGCTGATGATCTTCAGCTGACGCTCCGCTCCCAGAACGCACCGCCCGCAAAGAAAGGCGAATTTGCTCGAGTCAGCATTTCTGCTACGTGGTCGGCAAAAGAAACAGCTGTCATCGTTTGCGACGTCTGGGACAAGCATCACTGTCGGAATGCTGTTCGCCGCATGGAAGAGTTTTTGCCTCGCATGAATGATGTTCTGAAAAAAGCCCGTGAACAGGGGGCGACAATTATTCATTCCCCCAGTGACTGCATGCCGGCTTATGAAGGCCATGCGGCGCGTCTGAGGGCCATCGAGACGCCGGCTGCTGCGAATCTCCCGCAGGACGTTGAGTTCTGGTGCTCGAAGATTCCTGCCGAAGAGCAAGCGGTGTATCCGATCGACCAATCCGACGGAGGCGACGACGACGATCCGGCCGAGCATGCGAAATGGGCTGCGGAACTGACAACTCTGGGAAGGAACCCCGGACTGCCGTGGGAGGCGCAGTCAAGCATGATTGACATCGACAAGGCCGGCGACTTCATCAGCGATCGTGGTGACGAAGTCTGGAGTATCCTTGAAGCCCGGGGAATCAAAAACGTCATTCTTGTCGGCGTTCATACCAACATGTGCGTTCTCGGCCGTCCCTTTGGTCTGCGACAGATGGCTCGCAACGGGAAGAATGTTGTGCTGATGCGAGATCTGACGGACTGCATGTACAACCCGCGACGCTGGCCGTACGTGGATCATTTCACCGGCAATGATCTGATCATTTCTCATGTTGAACGGTTTGTCTGCCCCACAGTGACCAGCGACCAGATCGTCGGGGGACATCCATTTGCGTCGAAGTACGACCAGCGAATCGATCGGGATGTCATGACCATCCGCCCGAGTGCTGAAGATCCGTCGAACCTCGGCCAGCACTGGAAAACCGGTACGACGGGACTAACGTGGAAAGAGTTCTCGCAGGGGAAAACGGAGGCCGTGCAGGGGCCTGTCTGGTGCAGATGCAGTGTTCGGCTGCCCTCAACATGGCTGACGGATAAGAGCCTTGTGCTGATGAATCCGCCTGGGGCCGATTCGATTCAGGCCTGGGTCAACGGGACGATGTTGAAGCCATTGGAAACTGGCGGCGGCATGAGCATTCCTGTTGAAGTGCTCGTGCCAGACGATATCAACCTGCTCGTGCTTCGGACGGAAAATAAAGCCGCTCAAAAGCAGCTCGTGGCGGCCCCTGCAATTCAGGCCGGGACACAGACCCTGGACCTCCACGGTCACTGGCAGTTCCGACAAGGCGATGAAGCGGAATGGTCGAACATCCCGCTGCCGGCAAAATTCGGACTGGGCTCTGACGTGTTGTTTGAGGCGCGGTAAGGGCCAGAACTGGTCTGGGAAAAACACTGGCGAAGTGAATCGCCTGACGGCGATGTACGAAAGTGGGAACATTTCCAGGCCGAATGCTGCCGAGTGAAGTCAGCGCTTACGATTTTACCGATTGCAGATCGTACGAATATCGAGAGTCTCTCTTGCGGCAGATTCCACCGGAATGAATTTGCCTTCGCCGATTCCGCAGTTCGATACGAAAGGTGGACGATTCCAGAGCCACTCGATGGATGAGTGTGCTTCGAGACCCGAGTTCGCTGGACTGTCAAAAGTCTGTCGAACTTAGCGATCTAAAAGATTTTCAATGCGGAAGGACCCGCGCCACAGGATGTGAAACTTTCCATTGGAGAGTCCGTTGATGGCGCGACGTAGTTCAATAGCGGCTTATGTAGCCATGCTCTCGATCGGGCTTGCGGTCGGAGGACACCTGGAATCCTTCCGGCTGACACAGTCAGCCAGCGCGATTTCCCGAGACGGCAGCAGCGAGTCAACTGTTCCCGTCAGTGCCATGGCGCTGATTGAAAGCGGAAACCATATTTCCCGAATTGCGGCCGATGTGATGCCCTCCGCGGTGCATATTCAGGCCGTGCGTGTCGAGAAGGAACGCAAGGTTGAGGAGACCGGGTCTGGCGTGATTATGCGCAGCCAGACAGTAAAGGGTCTGTTCGTCATCACCAACAATCACGTCGTTCGCGGTGCCGAGATGCCGGCAATTGATGTCGTTCTGGCCGACGGTTCAACTGTCCATCCCATCAAGGTGTATCGCGATGTTGAAAGCGATATTGCCATCATGCAGATCCCTGATGGAGGTCAGCCGACGGCTCAATGGGGCGACAGTAACGGAATAGACATTGGCCACTTTGTTCTGGCCGTCGGCAGTCCGTTTGGACTCAGCCAGTCCGTCACCATGGGAATTGTCAGTGCCAAAGGTCGACGCGATCTGTCGCTGACAGCTGATCAGTCGGTGACCAATCAGGACTTCATTCAGACGGATGCGGCGATCAATCCTGGGAACAGTGGTGGTCCACTGATTGACGTCCGCGGCACAGTTGTGGGAATCAACACGGCCATCGCGTCCAACAGCGGCGGCAATGAAGGGATCGGCTTCAGTATCCCCAGCAATCTGGTACGCCGTGTCTTTGAACAGATGGTAGCGTATGGTCGAGTGCGTCGTGCTTATCTGGGCGTTGAACTGGACAATAACTTCAATGACGAGACGGCTCAGCGTCTGGGACTGTCCCGAGCTCGCGGGGCAAGGATCACACGAGTGTATGCTCATCAGTCAAGTCCGGCCGTCGTGGCGGGACTGAGACCGGATGACGTGATTCTGTCATTCAATGGCGTGGATGTGGTCGATGAAAACCACCTGATTAATCTGGTCAGTCTGGCCGACATCGGTTCTTCAGCGACAATCGAAGTCCATCGCAGCCGTGGCAAATCTCAGCTCAGCGTGCAGCTGACCGATCGAGAAGAATTTCGAACGGCCACGGACGCTCGCGGAACATTCAACACGAGATAGTGACCACTAGCTTCTGGCGAAAAAACTGGTCGACCCTCAATGGCTGACTGATAGGCGCGCCGCAGATTAGGAACTACCAAGCCGAACAACCGGACGCTAGCGCGTGGCGGCTGATTTTATTATCCCCATGGCGCTCGCCCCCGGTTTTCGACGGTAACCAGAAATCTGCCGCTCGCCATACTGGAGCGGACCTGATTCAGGTCCGCTCTTTTCGTTGGCTCGTCGGGCAGCGACTGTTTCGCGGCAGTCGTTTCACAATATAATTTTTACGCCGACGGTTGGATCTCGGTTGAGCATTTTCGGAACAGCCAATAAAAAAGCCCGCGACGAATCGCGGGCTGAAGTGCCTTGTCCTGACTCGATCTTTGATGCGTCCCCTCGCGGCGTGTGCCTTGTTCCCGGTAGGATCGGGAGTTCTCCAGCATGAAGGAGAGTTGAGAGAAGATCGAGTCAGTACAATCCTGCACTCTGGTTGAATCGGTCGATCCTCAGGCGAGGATGATCACTCTCTTAATTCTTTTATGATTCACCGGCGAAGGCAGACCAGGCCTCACAAACGGTTCGGCGGAATTCGGTCACGCTAAATTTCAAAATGTCATCATGTGCCGAAACTCGGCGCACGTACTCCATGCGGCCGAAGCATTGGAACTGCACAAGCGTGTGGTATGGGACGCGTTGCCGCCGGCGGAGTCGAGATCGCGTACGTTTAACCCCCAATACCGTTCAAAAAGGGTGCTTCGCGAAATAAAGTGCGAGGTGACACTTGCGCAGAAAATGCGTTTGCGTTGATCGACGAACCTGACTTGCCAAGGCCCGTTGGGCCGAATCGCAGTGCTTGACCGCCACACGCACGGATCGACGCGCCCATAGTCCGCAATTTCTATGTCGCGCACTTCATTTCGCGTAGAACCTCAAAAAGTAGCAGGCACTCTCCGTGTGCCGTCCGCAATGTTCTGAAGAACGCTGTCTTATTGAGGTTAGGGCACATGGAATGTGTCTATTACTTTTATTCCTTGAACGAGGAAATCAACTCAGCCGCTGCAACATTTGGAAGGCTACTCGGCGGGAACGGCCAGCAGCACGCCGACCAGCAGATCATACGCCGCATGGCAGCCGACGGTAATTCCGAAACCGCGGAGTAAGAAGACTGTTGCAAAGAACAATCCAGCGGCTGCACGAAATGAGAACGCAAAAAGGTTAAATGCGTCCGCGGACGGTCCGACGTGGTGAGCCAGAGCAAACAAAAAACTGGTCGAAATCGCGGCCATCGCCGCCGCCCATTTGGGAGGAAACTCAAACATGCGGAAGCCAAGAAATGCAGCGGGCACCAGTAACAGGCGGAACATGACTTCTTCGTAAACTCCCGCGCCGATAAACGAAACGGCGCGTGTCATGGAGCCCCCAATGGCGTTAAACACAATTTCCTGATGAGCGTTCTGCTGCGTGATTTGCCGAAAGATCAGGTCATGGCACTGGCCGACGGCGACAAGTACGATGGCGAGCACGACGCTTTCGGCCAGCATCCCCAGCTGCGTTTCAAGTCGCACGTGCCAGGGATTTCTGCGAGCCAGATGCCAGCCCAGCAGCATTCCAATAACAAACAGCGGCAGCAAAATTTGCCCGACGCCGGCCTGTGAAAGCAGGGACCTCATCCAGAAGTCCGCGCCGTTGCGAACCGCATCCGGCTGATCTTGTCCGATTGCGACGACGCCAAATTCATAAATGGCAATCCACGGAATCAAAAACAGCAGACTGGAAAGAGGAGTACGTGCCTCGCTCCAGTAATCAGATGTCAGATTCTCAGTGGGTTCAGACATAGAAGAAACGGTGCAAACTTTGGTCGGTTTTTTCGTGATCCAACATCAGAAACAATGATCCACCGCGATACTGGCGGTTTGTTGATCCCTGTCAGCCGGAACGCCCTGGCGGCGTTCCGCAACATAAATGCCACTGGGCCTTTGCTGCAGCGTACCCCTAGCCTTCTATCGGTTCCCGCAGCACAAGGGACCGGAGTTGGTTGCATGAGATCCTCCGACGTATTGAGACGCGAAGATGGAATCGGCAATGTTGGCCGGACGAACCATAAAGCGGCGTTAGTCAGCGAATACATACAGTCTGGGAGACTCAGTGGCTGGTTTAAGAAAATTGGGGCGACGAAGGCGTTTTCCATGCGGCGCAGGCGTCGGCCCGTTTGTCCCGAATTCTCGCTCCGGCTGATGCCATCGCAGCTTATGTGACAGCACGAGCCGTTCGTCCGCCTCGTCGTCGTTATGGCCGCCGGCGTGCTGTTCTGTGTTCAGCGAATCTGCCGTTGCGATGTCGCCCAGCCCCAGAGCTTTGCAGAACGAACGCGCCATTTGCGCCCGGGCTTCCTCCAGATGCTGTGAGCTTGACCAGCGTGCGGCAATGGGTCCAAAGAATTCCTTAACCGCGGGCGGCACAATTGGCGCGGGGGTTTCATTTGCCGCCTGGTCAAGATGCAACGAAAAGTCAGCCGCGACATCAATCAGGCGCTGGCTTTCCTCATTGAGAGTTCTTCTGGGCGTCGCTGCGGATAACTGCAATGCGAACGAGTGAAGCGGATTCTTCGTTGGATCCGACGGCTGCGGCGGATTCTGAAGCAGAATCCTGCTTGCCGACGCATGGAATGAGCTGGCGACCAGATCGGCACCGCGAACATCCGGCATCATTGTCATGGCCGTGAAAACACAGAACCGTGCCTGTTCGATGGAAAACGCAGCCAGGTGATTCACACCGTCCGTTGGCAGAGCAATCGAAAGGCCCGGTTCTGGCAACAGCAGCAGGCCATCCGGAATAGCCTGCGTTTCGCGGGCAATCAGCTCACACAGTTCCCAAATCTGATCGGTGCCGGGAGATCCCCGCAGTAGAGAATGGTGCAGTCGGCGCATGAGTGCTGTCTGAGATTCCAGACGCCAGATCTGATCCTCAAGACGCTCAGTCCAGCGCTGCTGAGTCTGCAGCAGGCGGCGGAGATCCGTACACAGTTCCTGCAGACGCTCGTCCGTTGCAGAATCTGCGTTAGTAAACACGGCATCGGCGATTCTCGACACATCCCGAATTTGCTCACGCAGGTTCCAGAGCGATCCGCGATTGGCGAGCGGATGACTGAACGGTCCGGCCGAGCGTCGATTTTCTCGAAGCAGTTGCTCACGCAGCAGTGCAAGCCGACGCGATCGGTCAGGGAATGCGGCGGATCCTGATTCATTGTCCTGGGACCTGCGCCGGGAGGCAATTTCTAGCACATCAAACCTCAGTGTGAACTCGCCACAGCTGTTTCAGAATCCGGATTTCTGATCCATGCTGTTAATTGTCGATGGGCCGCCTTACCCAGTTCGAGGTTTCGGTTCCTGCCTCCACCAGCCTTCAAAGATTTCCGAAGAAGTAGACATGGAAGGATACACGCGACTCTGATGGCTGTTCCTCAGATAACATCTGAGCCACTCGAACCACCTGGACACGTTGTCCTGAGGATGCAGAACCTCTCGTCCGGATGCCGATCTTGGGGAGAACACGTTGAAACGTCCCGACTGGTCCACGGACGCGACAGTCGACTAAATAGCGGGATTTATTCCCATCTGCACAGATGTGGCGAATCAATTTCCATCACTGAGAACCAAAAATGTCCAACGATGCTGCTGAGCTGATGTCCCTGGACCAGGTCGCCGACACCCTGCTTGAGCAGCTGGGATGTTGCGGCGGCATGTGTCCGGAGACAACGCCGTTGCCATCGGTGGAAAGCGTGATGTCTGTCGTGCACGACATTCGTGAGCTGCTCTTTCCTGGCGTTCATGGGAACCGCCGCCTGGCACCGGGCGCTGCGGCCACGGAATACGTCGCCTCACTGGCTCGGATTCAGTCGCGTCTGCGAATGGAAATCAGTCGGGCACTGGTTCACTCACGCCAGGTTCAGCTGAGACTGCACAACGGGGTTGACGCCGTTTCGCTGTCGCCCAGCGCTTCGTCTCTGACTGATGGATTTCTGAGTCGTCTTCCTTCGCTTCAAACGCTACTCAACCGTGACGTGGATGCTGCGTTCAACGGCGACCCGGCCGCGAAAACTCGTGACGAGATCATCCTGTGCTATCCGGGGATTGAGGCCATCACGGTTTATCGTATCGCGCATGAACTTCTGACGCTCGGGGTCCCGTATCTGCCGCGAATCATGACCGAATGGGCTCACCGTGAGACCGGAATCGATATTCATCCGGGTGCAAAAATTGGTTCGGCCTTTTTTATTGATCATGGTACTGGCGTTGTGATTGGCGAAACCTGCGAGATCGGAGCGGGAGTCACGCTTTATCAGGGAGTCACTCTTGGCGCATGGTCGTTTCCACGGGACGAAGATGGTAACCTGATTCGCGGTACTAAACGTCATCCCACGCTGGAAGATCGAGTCACCGTGTACAGCAATGCGACGATTCTGGGCGGCACCACCGTCATCGGCGCCGGCTCACACATCGGCTCCAGCGTCACCCTCAGTCGCAGCATTCCGCCAAACACGATTGTGACGATCGAAAAGCCGTCACTGCGTTTCCGGGAAGCTGCCTGATTTTTCAGGACGCTTTCATGAGTTCAACTTCTGCTCCGACTGTTGATCTGAAGACCCTTCCCGGAATTCGTCAGTTTGATCTGACCGGCCAGGTGGCCATCATCACCGGTGGCTCTAAAGGCCTTGGAGCTGCCATCGCGGCGGGACTCGCATCGGCCGGTGCGATTACTGTGATTGCCAGCCGAGGCCTTGCGGAGGCAGAGACCGTCGCGGCGGAAATCACCGCCGGTTATGGGACTCGCAGCATTCCAATGTCCGTCGATGTGACAGATCAGGTCAGTGTCGAAGCTATGGTCGAAAGCGTGATCGCTCAGACCGGACGCATCGACATTCTGGTGAACAGCGCCGGGATCAACATCCGCGGCAGCATTGCCGATCTGACCTATGATCAGTTTCAACAGGTGCAGAAAACAAACGTGGATGGGACGTGGCTGTGCTGCAAAGCCGTCCTGCCACAAATGAAGAAAGCCGGCTACGGTCGTCTGGTCAACATCGCCAGCACGCTCGGCGTGGTAGGCCTGGCAAATCGAACTCCTTACAACGCCAGCAAAGGCGCTGTCGTAACATTGACGCGAGGGCTCGGTCTGGAGCTGGCGTCAACCGGAGTTACCTGCAACGCTCTTTGTCCGGGACCGTTTCTGACTCCGATGAATATCCCGATCGCGGATTCGGAAGACGCGAAGAAGAACATCATAGGAGCCGTCGCCATGGAACGCTGGGGTACGCTCAACGAAATTCAGGGCGCCGCGATTCTGCT
>JBDNHX010000026.1:0-8147 GCA_041688565.1 Planctomycetaceae bacterium | reverse complement strand
TTACTACTCGCCTGCAGCATCTCCAGCGCTGTCCCGCTCAGAAGAGGTTTGCAATCGGCGCGCCGTCGCGAACCAAAGTGATTGGCCGGCCGACGTTGGAATGGAATTCGGTTAATGGGTCGATGCCAATATTCCTGTAGAACGATGCCGCTAAATCGTCCGGTGTGAAACCCGAATCGATTGGCTCGGCAGCGGTTGCATCGGTTTCGCCGATCGCTTGACCGCCTTTGACGTCTCCACCCGCCATGACTGCGCACATCGCCCGAGCCCAATGGTCTCGTCCGCCGTCCTTGTTGATTTTGGGAGTTCGACCGAATTCACCGGCGGCCATGATCGCGGTCGATCCAAGCAGCCCGCGTTCGTCGAGTCGGTCCAGCAAGGCTGCAAGTCCGCGGTCGAAGGGTGGGAGCAGTGTTCGGAGTCGAGGAAAGTTATCGGTATGCGTATCGAAGTCAAAATCGGCGGGACGCAATCGGACGGTGACAAAGTGCACTCCGGCTTCGATCAGTCGCGCGGCCAATAATAGCGATTGCCCGAACTCGTGTTTCCCGAAGCGATCGTTTTCAGCGGGCTTCTCTTTTGAGAGATCGAATGCGGCGCGTGTTTGTGGCGAGCTGATAATATTGAAGGCTTGCTGCGAAAAGCGGTCCATTCCGCGAACTTGATCGTCCAGGTCCTCGAACCCGCGAAAGGCCGTGTCGAGATCGTCTAAGAGTCTCTTTTGCGAAGCATATTTTTCGACGGTCAAGCCGTCTTCGAGCGAAACGCCACGGACCGTGTAAGGAACAGCATGTTGTGGCTTGCTGGCCGTCAACGGACTGTAGCGAGAACCGAGATAACCCGGGCCAACGAACGACTCGTCGATCGACACATACGTTGGCAAATTGGGCGACGATGGGAACTCGTGACTCGCGACGCTGCCGTATTCTGGATAGCTGACCGTCTGCGAAGCCTTGTTTCCGGTCAACAAGTATTTCTTGGCGAGGCCGTGATCGGCCACGTTGTGAGTGATACCTCGGAGGACAGCAAACTTGTCGGCTCGCCGAGCCAACATCGGCAGATGCTCGCAGATTTGGATGCCGGCAACCGTGGTCGAAATCGGCTTGAACTCGCCGCGCACCTCAGCCGGAGCATCAGGCTTGAGGTCAAAGGTATCGAGATGCGACGGAGCGCCTTCCATAAAGATGAAGATCGCGGAACGCTTTTCCGCAGGTCCGTTTTCGGCCGCTTGGAGTCGCAGGTATTGCGCCAGTGACAGGCCCGTGCCAATCGCACCAACTTTCAGAAGTTGGCGGCGTGTCATGTGTTTCATCGCGACCTCAGTGGTTAAGTAAAAATTCTTTGGTGTTCAACATCGCCCACATTAGGTCGGCAACGCCCTCGGCAACCGAGCTGGCTGATGCGAGATGCTCCGTCGCCCGTCGCTGTTCTTCTTCGCCGGGCCCGCGTCCGACCGTTCGCAACCAAACTTGATTTATCAAATCGGCTCGGTCCAGTTGCTCACCTGCTACTTCCGCGTCTTCAAGTTCAATGATCCAGCCGCTGTCGGCGATTCGCATGCGGACGATCGGGTCGTTCTGCGTGAAAATGGCTTGCAGCAAAGTCGGTTCGTTGACGCGTTCGCAGTCGCAGTTGATCGAGCGATCCGGCTTTCCGAAAACCTTCATTGCGTGCGTGCCGGCCATGCGCATCGACAAGTGCCCGGAGGCGCGTCGCTGGAGATTCGTGCGAACCGCGTCCTGTTGATCGGTGGCAGCCGTCACCTGTTTCATCGCGTCGTACACGACTTCAGCGGGGATGCGGCGCGGGATGGCTCGGCTAAAGTTGCGGCGGTCGTGGCGGTTTGTTTCGTTGGGTTGCCAACCGCGTTGGTAGGTTTCACTGGACGTTATCTGTCGATGCAGCCACTTCATGTCGTAGTTGTTTTCGATGAAGCCGCTGGCAATCCAATTGAGCAGCGGCGCGTTGCTCGGTGGATTCGCAGGCGTGAATTGGTCGGGCGGATCGACGATGCCAGCATGGAAGTAACCCGCCCAGACACGATTGACGAACGCTTTTGCAAACCAAGGATTTGTCGAGTCTCGCATCCAGTCCATGATCGGCTTGCGCGGATCATCGCCCGGTTCCAAACGAATCACTTGGCTTCGCAACAGACTCAGTTGTTGCGGTTCAGTTACAGAGGACGTCCGCTTCGTTGTCGTCACTGAATCAAAGAACCGCGAAAAGTCGTTGAAGTCGGCCTGCGTCCATTTGTCGAACGGGTGCTTGTGGCATTCAGCGCATTGCATTTGGATTCCCAGAAACGCATGCGCCACCGACATGGCCGTATCCTTTGGCTCTTCCAGGCTTTGTCGCGTCCAGAAATACGGCATACCATCTCCGCGACCTGACAAATCAGCCAGCATGATTCCTTCCACGATGTTGGCATACGATTCGTTGCTGGCGACACGCTCGTAAATCCAGTCGTACCACTCAGATGCCTTCACGTAGCCATCTTCAGAAGCAATCTCCAACACGCTGCTAATGGATTTTGGATTGCAGCCGGTGAAGTCGCAGAGCTTGTTCGTCCACCACGCGGCGTAGGCTGGTCGTTCTAGTAGTTCATCGATCTTGCGTAGGCGTTTGTTGTTCGATGGGTCGGCAAGGAACGCAGTGACTTCGTCAGGTGTGGGCAGAGTTCCCGCCAGGTCGATACTCAATCGACGAAGAAATTCAGCGTCCGTACAAACAGCCGAAGAAACAAGTCCCAATTTCGCGAGCTTTGCGTTCACGAAACGGTCGATCGGATGGTTGCTATTGGATGCACGGACATCTCGTATCTTCTGCAAAGTTCTTGGCGACACGGGTCTGAGCACTGGAATCGCGGCAACGCCGTTGTCGTAAAAAGCGACAATGTGCGTGTCGCCTTCACCGATGGACGTGGCAAGGCCGTCGCCGTCGACAGTGACGATTGCGTCGTTGTTGGTTTGAAATCGAGTCAGGCACGTCACGTCTTCTCGGACGCCGTTCTCCCACTCGGCGACGATCTTTAGCTCCGTCGTTTCTCCCGAGTTTTCAAACAAGACTTCGACAGGTTCGTAGTGAAGTTTGGCGAGTACCTGATCGGTATCACCGGCCGCATTCGCGTCGTAACGATCTGGCCACGGTGCACCGATTTGTATCCATTCTTCAAGGTCCGCGATTTCCTGCGGGGCGAGTTTTCCGGCAGGCGGCATTTGCAGGTCTTCGCTGTTGAAGCGGACGGCTTGTATCAGCAAACTCTTTTCCGATTCTCCGGGAACAATCGCTGCTCCAGAGTCGCCGCCTGCCAAAACTCGAGCGCGAGCATCAAGCTGCAGGTTCCCTTTTCGATTGTTGCCAGCGTGGCATTCAAAGCAGTTGTTTTCCAGCAGAGGTCGGATGTTTTCATCGAAGAATTCGAGGCCCTCGGCTGTGATTTGATTAGCTGACGATGCGACCGGTTGGGACGTCGTCTGGACGTCTTTCACGTCCTTGGTACCTTTTGCGCCCGACTCAATCCAACTCGCCAGCAGTTGATATTCCCAGGAATCTATTTCAAATCGCTTGCCCCCTTCGTGATCCGTTTGCTCCGTTGGTTTGAGCAAGATCAAACTTTCATGCGGTTTGAGAGGATTCACACGATTGCCTTCCTCAGGCTCCGCTTCCCCAGTCAAAGCAGCTTGATCCGATCGAAAATCGAATCCAAACAGCGACAACTGAAGGCCACCTTGCCCCTGAAACGAACCGTGACATTTCGCAGCGTTGCAGCCCAAGCGTCCAAGCAGCGGCACGACGTGCTTTTGGAAATCGGGCGTCTCCTGTGTGTTCACGCTTGCGAATCGCTTTGCGGCTGACGGCGTGGTTTCGTCCGCGAACGAAGCGTCCATGAGTGCAACAAGGATGATAACAATGGACGTGATTGACTTCATAACTCAGTCCTCGATCTTTTCCAAAGTGTCAGTGACGTCCAATGCGTCCTGACTGACGTTTGAATGAACAGCGCTGACACGGATCATGTCACCTTCATGCAGGTCGGCGAACGTGTCGCGGTGTTCATTGTAGAAACCCGAGATGCGAATGCGTTTGCCCTGAATGCTGCCGGCGTCTTTCGCGTGGCTGGTATCGGCTGCTTTGACTTCCGCCACTTCCAACAACACTTCGTATCCGATTGCCTCGACCACCTTCCCGACTAGTTCGCCACGAAAGCCTCGAAAGGCATCGGGGGGAACACCAAAATCTTCTGGCTTGAACGGCGCAGTGCGTTCAAGCACCTGAAACTTAAAGCCGAACCCCAATTCGTTTTTCTCCGAGTTAAAATCGCCGGTTCGAACCTTGATCGTCTCGCCGCGTTTGATCAGCAAGAGGTTGTCAAGGAATTTGCCCGCGACGCCCACCAGTTTGATTTGTTTCCCAACAATCTGTTTTTTGACCGACGCATCGTCGCCGATGACGTAGTCCACGTTCAGCGTCAGCTCGCCGAGTTCGATGTCTTTTGACTTGAGTTCGCCGATCACGATTGCGTAGAAATTCACGCTGCCCGGTCTGGCTCCCGGCTTGGTCTTTTTCATCCCCTTCGCCTTGCTGCCGCCCTGCGATTTCATCCACGCAATGACTTGTTCCTTCGTGGCTCCTCCGTTCTCAACCTTTTTTCGAACGCCTGAGTCCTTCTTTAGCAACTGTGCGTAAGCTTCCTCCCAATCGGCTGATTCATCTTTGGCGACCGCATCCGCCGACATCTTCGACTTCGCGTCTTCCGGTTTTTTATCCGCTGCGACCTTGTCTTGACTACGCTGATAACCGTTGGCGAGACAGTACAGATGAGTCGTCGATCGCAGAATGAGCGAATCACCTGCCACGGCGGGCGACGCAATGAAGCTGGCATCCAGAGTGTTCTTAGCCAGCACTTCAGGTTCTTCTTGCGATGCGGGCAGAACCGTGACATCGCCTTGCTTGCTGAGGAAGTAGAGATTGTCGCCAGCATAGATCGGCGATGCCCAGTGGTCGCCTCCAAGACGCTTCCTCCAGAATTCTTCGCCTGTCTTTGCATCAAGGCAACGTGCAATGCCACCTTTGTCGGTCACCATGAACAGTAAGTCGCCAACGATTACAGGTGAGGGAATACGAGGCGTACTTCTCGTCGTCGTCCACGCAACATGCGACTCGGTCACATCTCCGTGTCCATCGACTTTCACCGCTAGCATGTGTCCCGTCAGTCCACTCGTGAATACGTAGATCATGTCGTGAGCAAATAACGGACGGGCAGCCACGTTGAAACCGCCGGGATGGTTGACACGCCAAAGCTCATTGCCATTGTCCGGATCGTAGGCAATCGTGGCCTCAGCCGCCGGGGCAATTAACTGCCGCTGTCCATTGAATTGGATCAAAGTTGCCGTCGCAAATGACTTCTTGTTGTCGTTGGGCTTTCCATCGCTGTTCTTCGGCTCAAGTCCTCGCGCACGAAGGGTTGCTTGCCAATCGGTTTCGACATCGCGATTCTTCTTCCAACGTGTCTCGCCGGTCTGCTTGTCCAACGCAACCAAAAACTGCTGGTCGGTTCCGTCGCACGCGACGTACAGCGACTGGTCATCCACAATCGGCGAGGAACCCTGACGCACCGGTTGGTAGACTCGCAGATCTCGCCTCTCCCAAAGTTTGTCACCCGTTTGTCGATCCAAACACGCGATGCCCTGCGAGCCAAAGTGGACGAATACGCGGTCTTCTTCGACAACGGGTGTCGGCGTCGCAGGACTGTTGAGATGCGGCGAGTCAAACTGAAAAGCGGGGTCAACCGGACGTTCGTTCATGTCGAACACCTGAATGTTCTTTGTGACCTTTCCGCTTTCCAGATCAACGCAGATTGCACGAAGTTCTTCTTTCTCGTCGTTCCCAGTGGTCAGCCAAACTTCGTTTCCCCAAATCACGGGCGACGACCAGCCTTCGTCGGGAATCGCGACTTTCCACCGCACGTTCTCCGCTTCATCAAACCGCGTGGGGAGCTTCTTTGCGGTGGAAATACCGTCCCCGTCTGGGCCACGAAACTGGTTCCAGTGCGGCTGGTCAGCAATTGCGTTGTGTGCTACGGCTGTGAGAATAAACAGAACCAGAGCTCTCATGGGGGTCTCCACCGGTGTCTCAAATAAGGGTGCTAACGACTATTGCTCGACAAGTTCAACGCTGGTGATTTCAAGCTTCCCGGACATCGAGTCCGCGACGCACCACCAGTCGCTCAGTTCTTTTCCGATCAGAGAATCACCAGACTTCGCCGACTGCTGAAGCTTTGTGATTGGAAGTTCAATTTCAAACGCATTTCCATTGCTGCGTAGATCGCTATCAGGAAATTTAGCGCTGTACTTTCCAGCGAATCCTCCGTCTTTTTTTCGCGTCGAGATTCCAAACGTCACCGAGACACGTGAGTGCAATCGGCCTCTGATTCGGAAAATTGTGTTCGCTCCCAGCACCACGGGACGCGTCGAACTTTGCGGAACTGAAAGTGCAACGAGTGAGCCAAAAGGCGAAGCCTCCGCCCAGACACTTCCGCTTTCATTTTGAAGAGTCGCCGCGTTCTTGTATGCCTGAATCGCTGCGGCCTCGTTCATCTCGCCACTTGCGACAGACTCCTTGAGCTTCATTCCCAGCATCCAATGATCAGAGATCCACTTGCCGGAGACGACATCATTCTTCAGATCACTTTTCCAAACAGAGACTGCTTCAGAACGCTCATTCACCGACATTCCATTCTCGTCTTGCATGGACGCCCTCACCTCGTGATGTGCAGGAACGTCAACTTCCTTGCCATCAACCAAACGCTTCAGTCGAACACGACCTTCGTTCACCGCCAGTCGAGTCGAATCAGCAAGTGCGTCGACGTTGAACTGCGTTCCAATAATTTTTAATTCAGCGGTTGGTGTATGCACAAGCATCGGACGTCCCGCTGGCTGAGGTTGGACATTGGCAGAAAGACTGCCATGTTTCAAACGCAATTCCTTGTGCTGCTGCTCGGAAATTATCACCTCCGACTGCCCCGACAAAATCACCCTGGATTGATCACGAAATTCGAACTCGATCCATGAAGCCGCAGACATTAGTTCGATGGTTCCGCCTGGCAACTCGCTACCAACAATCAATTCGTCCGTGATGCGTCCTGCGCTGCCAGTCCATTGGGTAGGCCCATCAATCGCGGTAACGGTGATGATCTTCAATTCCCCGCCGTCACTTGGCAGAAGTTGCCGAACTGTCATTGCAAAGAGCAAAACAGCGGCCAAGGCTAGAACCGCTTTCACGAATGTAGTCAGATTGCTCTGCGGTCTCGAAGGGGGATCCGTATTTGATTGTGCCAACTGCGAAACGTTCGCTTGATGCACTCGGTTCACATCTGCGATCACCACTGCCTGCTCCGCGAGATCACGAAACATGTCTCTCGCCGCCCTGTCGACTCGCAGCAATTTTTCCACTCGAGCCCGCTCCTCCGGCGACAGTGCATTGTCCAAATACCTGAGCAGCAATTCACAATTTGAGGATGGATCATTCATGTTCGGCCGCCTCTGCAAGACGTGTCTCAACGCACTCCTTCAGTGTCTGATGCAGCCGAGACAGTCGCTTGTAAACAGCGTCCAGCCCGGATCCCATTCGCTCAGCCACCACAACACAGGCAAGTCCCTCAAAGTACCTCAGTCGCAACAGATCTGCCGATTTCGGAGGCAACTCCTGCAAACAAGCACGCAGCGCTTCGGCGCGTGTGTCTTCTTGCTGGCTTTCATTAAGCCACTCTCGCTCGATCACTTCGATCGTCTCGATGTCGAGTGCGAGTGATTCCTTGCGGTACCGACGCAACCAGTCAATCGCTTCCCGGCGAGCCGTGATGAATGCCCACGAGAGTACGGCTCCATCGACATCAAAACTGACTTCCTTTGTCATCGCCTTGATCGCGACGTTCTGGAAGATGTCTTCTGCTGCCTGAGCATCACGCACCACGACCCACGCCGCCGCCGCAATGCGGTCGCGTGATTTCATTAAAACGCGGAGAATGTGTTGTTCGGAAAGTGCCATATCACAAGTGGAACGGATGCCGGAGTGAAATCCTGACATTCTCTTAAAATCTTGCGTGCAATGTCACCCCATCCTCACTTCGAAGAGAGTCTTTTGCCGAG
>JBDNHX010000209.1:0-9291 GCA_041688565.1 Planctomycetaceae bacterium | reverse complement strand
TCGGTCAAAATAAAACGCCACCTCGACGACTAACGCATTCGGCTTGTGAACAACAGGGCGACCTGCCATCGCTGGGACAGCGCACATCCGCGCGAAGGCCCGCCAGTTCGCGACGTGCTTCGACACCTCAACCATGATTCCGCGTCCAATATGTTTTTTACTCCCCTGCGGTCGTGGAACCGCGATGATTTCGTATTCAACCAATTAAGCACCTCATCATTCTGTCAAAAAAACGCGGACTCATTTTTTATCCGCAGAGGATGAGCTGAAGTCGACATCCTCGATCGGTTGGTTCATCGCGACAGAACCGTGCCGATTCACCCCTGGAGCATTTAAGGCATGACAGGGAGACCGCCTTTTTTCATTGACTTGGCTGTGCTGGATTCGAACCAGCCATGTCCGATTTATCTGCACCCTTTCGGGATCGGACCTCAGCATCTATGCGTTTCACCGCCAACGCCGACAGCCACCTCCGGCCATTGACGCATCCGGAATGAGAGGCTCTGTTATCATCGGCCCCCGCGATCCACCTCAACGCTTTCGCTCAACGGGTAGAAGTGTCGATTCTGTTTCTGAAAACTCGTCAACGCATTGGGATATCCTTTCGTTCATAAGGTAACCGGGACACTTTTGGGGGCCGATCCCGACAGAAGCCCTCATCCAAAACCCGGCGGACCCTTGCCCTTGCCGGTTACTGATTTACCGAATCCGCTTAACCACGATTGCACCGCCCTCAATCGACCGAGTTGACCACCGCCACTCGCGGCACTCAGGATGCTTCTTCCGAAACTTTCCGACCTGCGACTGCACTTGATAGCAGTCCAGCGTGCGGATAATTCGTTGCTCGCCGACTTGCCATTCATGCCAGCGACGGGCGATTGGCTTATGTGCCGTCTGCATCTGTTTTCCCCTTCGACAGCAGGTCGAACACCTCTTTGCGATGCACCGTGAGATCTGGTGGTGCCGTGATTCCGATCCGAACTTTATCGCCGCGAATTGAAAGGATCTGGATGCGGATGTTGTCGCCGATTACAATCTCTTCACGCGACTTTCGGCTTAGGCAAAGCATTGAAAAACCTCCTGTTGAAATGGTTTGAAAAAAGAACACCCCCGCGAATAATTCGCGCCGAAGATCAGCCGTAGAACCATCCGTGCTCCGGGGTGTTTGGGGGACGCGTTAAAACTCTTCGTCGCCGATTGATCCGCCAACAACGGCGATAGCACAAAACACAACACCGATCGTTATGAGTATCGGAATCACAAAATCACATAGAAAATCAGTCACGCTATTCTCCTGATTCGAACGCCTGATGGCGTGTCTTTTGTTTCTTCGATGTCCGTGATCGTCCACTTCCACTCTCTGCATTCCGGGTGCCGTTTGCGGTTGTGCGCGATTGCAAATTGTGCTTCACGCCTGGTTTTCCCAGGCATGTCGTTCCAGTCGTCGATGTTTGTAAACTCATGCAATTCCCATGGGTGTGGCTGTGCGGGCATTTAGCGACTTTCGCTCGTGTGTTTCACGAAATTCAAAACTTAACCGATGCGTGACGGCGGCAAAACGGAATCATCCGGCTTCACAACCGGCCATCGACGCCCGCGTTTACTCCGCTGACTCAGCAGGGCTCGTGCATCGACGACGGAATGTTTTTGGCAGAGAATCAGCCACTCACTCATCTCTGATATCGACGCGCATCCAAGATCATCTTGGAGCTGCTCTCCGAGCGCGAGTGCGTAATCGGATAGATAGATTGTTCGTCGATTCGCACGAATCATTTTTATCCTTTGGAGAAAACGGGGCGACAATCATCGACTGCCGCCCCGCCAAGTTCGCCACCCACGCTGTTTGTAGCCGCTTGCTTATGGCGACACATGGATGGCGAGAGATTCAGATCCCGACTGATTCAGCGATCCTGTTGATAATCTTGCCGGAAAATTCTTCGGCGTACAGCCCATCAACGTCGCTGAACCCCGTCTCATTGCATTCATCGAACAGTGACTCAAGCGTATCGATCTCGCTGATTTTGTAGCACGCCCCGTGCTTCCATCTGTATGAGCCACCTTCGAGCGAATCCGTTCCACCAAATCCTTCGGCAAGTAACAATCGACCATGCGAGTGATGCTGAATGATTGCCCTAGCCTGAATCATGTCGTATGCCCCGCGTCGGCTGTCGCTGTCGATCAGTTCGTTTTTCTTCGTTGTTGTCGTAGCCATCTTCAATTCTCCTGGCCTTGCGGGCCGACTTGTAAAAGGAAATATCCCGGTCTCACTGTGAGACCGGGGTTGCGTGTGAATTACACAAAAAACTTCGTCTGACTTTCCACCATTGAATTCATCTTTTCTTCTGACTCAAATTTCATTGACCGCTTTTGTCCACCACCTTCCACCACCACAAACCAACTTGTGTTTCCTTTTGCGGTTGTGATTTTCACGGGAACCGTATCACCAGTTGGTGACTTTACGTTTCCTGAAATTTCTGCGATTAGTTCGCAGATCACATTTACATTTCCCTGAGCAATTTTGATTTGAGTCATTGTAATTCTCCTGGCCTTTGCGGGGCCGACTTGTTTTGTCCGAGTCAGTCAGTTCCAACTCGCGACAAAGGGAGTATCGTCTATATTGCTTGCAAAGTAAATCTTATTGGGTGTTGAATTACAAAGATTTCAGAAAGTATTTTTTCCGGCCCGAAAACGCAGCGAGCCTGACCGATCGGTCAGGCTCTCCCATGTGCTGCGTTTTTGCGGTCCCGTTTTAGTGGGGACTGCTGGCCGTAACTATGCTTCATCGACCCCAGGCAAATGCCTCACTATGCGATCGTCACCCGGAACATCCTGCGTTACTCCATCCCATGCTCGACCGTTTCCTTGACGCCACTGAGGGGGAAACAACTTGCTGTTTGTTCGATGAATGATGAACGGCGTTTCATTGTGCGACACGATCAAAACATTCTTCGTGCTGTTCACCGACGACAAGCATTTCCAGAGTGACTTATCACCCATCGCGTCCAGTGCCACGCGATACGTATCCTGATCACCAAACATGTGCTTGTAGTATAAGTCGCTGTGCTGATTCATCCACTGGATGATGCAAATAAACTTCCAGCATCGACCTCGATCGATCAGCATCTGTCCACCTTGCACTGGTGGAATATCCCTCGTGGCTTTTGGCCAAACCTTATCCCATTTAATGCTGTCTTTTTGGTTCGGCGTATCCTCCCAGTATTGGAATGGTTCTGACGTCGCCAGCCCCTGAATCAGATCAGTTGGATCTTCAAGACAATACGCATCGGCATCCAGAAACAGAATGCGTTCGAACTTCGTATTCGCCATTGCCCAGACTTTCGACTCCCAGCCTCCGAGGATTCTCGCACCGCCATTCGCAGCTGCATGAACATACGTGTCTACAAACCGCACGTCACCGCAATCCGTGACATCGTCACGCTTCACTGGTTCTAAGTCGCCCCGATACCAAACCTCAACCGGCAGCGTGCATCCAGACTCTCGCAGCATCTTGATTGAGACCGCAATTCCCGCCCAATACTTCCCGCCGCCCACGGTAACGATACCATCGCCCTGCATTGCTGGCACTTGCGGAAACTCGTAGCCGCGTTCCTCAACCATTTTCGTGAGGATGTTTCTGAACTCGCTGATTGTCGCTGGCAGGTTCGCCCAATCGGCATTGTGTGTCGCCTGACAAGGGACGCACGGCGTTAGGTCTTTAATCCCCGGTGCAATCACAGGAATACTGACTTGAGACAATGCCGCTGGAACCAAAACGCCAGTCGCGTCTGCCATGCGTTCCATTAGTCGCGTCAACTCCGCCCCCGATTCATGCGTGTAGAGACGACGATGCCCATCGTTGGTCATGCTTCCGGCCCGTGCCGTTGCATTGCGGAATAGGAACAGTTCAGATTGTTCGAGGGGAAGTTTACCGAGTTGTGTTTTCATAGAGTCAACTGAATGGGACATGGGATATCTGAACATTCCAATTTGGTTGTGAGACATTCGCGAGCGCCCATGTACCAGCGCCAATACCATCAACAGGGCAAGCGGGCAAAAACATCGCAGAAAATGGCCCTATCGTAGACAGCGATGGTGCGTACGATGGAATAAGCCTGTACGTATTGTAGGTGTAGAAAAACGAGTAATTGCCGTACTTAATGCCATCAATGGTTATGCACGTGGGATTTGAAGACCACATTGGCCCAGTGGCACGAGTGAAATCACATGGGCCACCGCCTTCAAATGGATGTCGCTGCGACGCCATGGCCTGAAACGAAGCCGCCCCACAATTCGTTACTTTAATCGCGAACTCGCCATTTCCTGAAGTCAACTGGCAGCCACCAAGTCCGCTATACACCGCTTTCAAATACATGATGCGAAGCGAATTCACCGGCTCTGGGCAACAGCATGTTGCGATCGGCGGCAGCTTCGGAGTCGCACAGATATTACATCCTTCCACCCCTGTCTTCGGCATGAACTCATTGCCACACAATCCACGGAAGTGGAGCCCGTCTGGTTGCGTCCATTCGCGGCATACTTCTGTCATGACGCCCGCCTGATCGTGATGGACGATGGAAACGTTGTTCCAGATAGGTACCCAAGCAATGATCCCCCGGCATTGTAATTCAACGTGAGGGTTTCAGGGTTTCCACATGGATATGTGACATCCCACATAATATGAGCTTTTGAGCTAAGATCTGTACCACTTGCCGGGAGCCGAGGCTCTATGAACGTACTATCGGCGGGCGCAGAATTCGATTGCCATGTCGGAAATGAGCAGCTTCCGGGAAACCTAACTAGCTTATCGGAAACTGCCGTATAGTACCCATTGCAACACAGATGAAGCTGGGCTGAGCTATGCCCAATAGTAGCCGATGTTAAATACCACGAGTAGGATTTGAAAGCAAGGTGAGGAGCATATGTAAGTGTCCCTGTGGTAAACCCTATTCCGAAAGCATTTCCTATTTGGCATGTTGGGTCAGAAACAGTACATCCTACGGCGTTTCCGATTGGTGTTCCATTTTGGCCGAGACACTCTGGTATGTTCTCCCATGTCCAGTCGGCGTGAAATGCGGGTTGATTGCCACCTCCAGACTTACAGGTATAAAGTGTTTTACTCCCATTGGGTAGCTGATTTGGGCCGTCATGGGTAAACGAAATCCGCTCCTGCATAAAATCATACACTTTTGGGCAATTGTACAACGTTCCGGCAGAATCTGCTGTGATCCCTCCTGGGCGGTATTTCCTTTCGAGGAAGCCATGAAACGATGCCTCACCATTACCCCATGCACAGCCAGACGTGTTCGTAGCTGCCCCATAGGATACATGCAGCGGCAGTATTGTTATTTGGTCTGGACCATAGATATTCACTGATCGTGTAATCTCAGCCGTGGTTCCAAATTCTACGCCTTCGCAGACAGGGAAACCGGTTACAGGAGTCCATGTGAATGTATTAGTTAATGGACCGGCAAGGCTGCCAGTAATTGCGAACGGAGAAACTATGTCCCATCTTGCGGGAAATACTTCCGCTGGATCACTGCATCCGAAGCAACCAACGGGCGGAGGAATCCTCTCTGGATTCACACAAACCGGACACCCGCCTTGCCCTTCAATCGGAAACATTTCGTCCGTGCATTTTGGATTGAAGAAACCAGCCGGCCGCTTCCATTCCCTGCATACTGGTGATGGCCCAACTATCGTCATGACGACCCCCCAGACGCAGCAGGAATAACAGGCGTAACACAAACCTGACACTGCGTCGAGTCGTTCGCTGTCTCAGCTTTCAGTGGCATCAGGCACAACCCTTGAAAGGATTGCTCTGCCGAGAGCGACCATGTTTTGCAGACTGCTGTCATTGGTTAAGATCCTGACGGTGCCGGAATCGTACCGTCAACGCACAGTTGCAAACTCAGAGCCGCACCAAGTGCCGACCACGTCAGAGTCAACGTGCCATCCATTGTAGTGGCTGACGTCGCATCTGACCCATTGAGATACGCCGCCGTTAAATCAGCTCCAATATCCAGTGCCCACGTGCTTGTTCCAGAATCCCAGACCACAACATACGTCCCGGCAGGAAATGTAATGCTTCCATGCGTCTGCTTGAATATCTGTGCCGTCATATCAAATGACCAACGCGACGTTGTTTCAATGCCGTGTACGATGATGTCCCCATTCGCGATACAAACGCAGGCACAACTTCCTGCCGAGCCACCACCGCCGCCGCCGCCCTTCTGTTGCTGCCATCGTGCCCGATGCGGAGTTTCGTTCTGCATTCGCCGCGCGACTTCGCGAGCAATCTTTTTGTACTGCTCAGCACCTTCGCGGTTGAATACAATAATTTCGTCAGACATGGATTATCTCACGTAAACGGTAGAACTGAAAACGCGAGTGTTTCATAAACTGCAAACGAAAGAAAAACGCTGTTAGCTGGCGAAGGATCGGCCAACGCCACACCGCTGCCATCCAGTGGAACTGGCGCGGCTGGAAGTTCACTGTCGTTTGGCGCGGGGTTGTAAATGTTTTTGATTCCGCTTGGCGGCCCGCCTGATGTCCGCTCTCGAAATCCTGCGTCAAGCGGCTCAAGTAGCCAGCCGTTTTTTTGCAGGTGAATCGTAAACTGAACGGTTCTGAATGTTACTCCGCTGCGGTATTGTTTTTCACCGACAGTGACAGATTGTATTTTGGCTTTGCCGACACCAATGCTGATTCCATCGATCGAAAACACATCGGAGTTCACTGCGTCCTGATAGGTCAGAATCCATGAAGGAACGGCTATTAAGTTTTTCGTCACACTGACGACGCGTCGTGAATCGTCCATCATGTTGGGTGGATCAAACGGATCACCTGCACTGTTGACGATTCCGCTGCCGTTCTTGTCAAAAATCGCCGGTCGCTGGAACTGCTCTGAATTCCAGTTGATTGCAGCCGCGTCATTGACTGGATCTTCAGCCATTTGTCGCTCTGTCGTGTATTCGGCCGTTGCCGTCCAGCCACGCCATGGCGTGGCTGGATCGATCAACAAATCGGTACACCACGCGAACGCATCGTCGGGATGCACGGAACCAATCACAGGCAGGCTCGCATGTGATCCGACGTGATACGCTCGCTCTGTTTTTACTGACGTGTCCAGCTTAAAAACTCGCGAATATGATCGCGTGCCTTTAGAGTTTCTGGCCTGCGCGTGAACTTCTCCGAGGTAGGTAATCGTCATTGCTCAGCCCCTTGTAAATCTGCTGCACCAGCCGCGATTGCAAACTCTGCCTGCTCGCCAGTCAGCACATGCCCGCGACCATGCACGCAAAACAACTGCACAACCGGACTGTCTAAGTTCGACGGGTCTTCACGCACTTCGCGAGCGTACGCAATCGCCGCTTTGTCCGATGCTGGCCATTGTGTGGCGTCGATCTCCCAGATTTTTTTGACTACTGCTCTAATCATCCGCCGGCCCCGATAAATTGCATTGTTTTTGGTTTTGCTGGCTTCAGTCCTGCAATTAGGTCTTTCGTTTGCTTTTCAGTCGCTTTCACGACTGGATCTCGTGACGGTCCAAGCATTGCCTGCATCAGAGTTGAAAACGCCTCGGTCGATCCCTTCTGCATTGCGCCCGCGAGCTTTGGAGTGTCGTCGAATTTTTTTGCATCCGGCTCATTAATCTTGTCGCCAGTTAAAATGTTTTCAGCCGTTTTTATCAAATAGTTCACCGTCAGCTTACCGGCGCCAATCGCTTCGCCTGCTTTCAGTTTTGCCGCTTCGATTCTGGACGATACCCCAGCCCATGCGTCGCCCATTAACGCACCGAGTTTCTGCCCCGTGTCCGCTGGTGCTTCAACTGGTGTCATGTCTGCGATCGGTGGAGCAGCCGGAGCTGAGTTCAGCTTAGTGATTAGGTCACTGAGCCGAGAGTTGGCAGCGTCAATGCCGGCGTTCGGGTTTTCAGCAGTGCCTCCGGCGCCCGTTAGCTTGCCACCAAGATATACGCCTATCGCGGCCCCTGGGTTTAAGTAACTGGAAATTTCCAGAGCTTTCGAAGCAGCGATGCCGACAAACTCATCGAACATCTGCTTCCACTTGACTTTCAGATTCTCGATCGCAACCGTAATGGATGCGTCGATCACGTCTCCGAGAAACTGCCACTTTCCTTCCATTGAATTGAATTTGCGGAACAGCTCCGTGACTGGTGGAATAAGTTCGCTGATTTTTGTGCCGACCAACGTGAACCCCGGAGCCAACCCGACGACTACCTGATCGATCAAAGCCGTGAACGCAGCTTTCATTTGTCCGAGCGCGTCGTTTGCCGCCTGTACCTGTGCGAGTCCAGCTTCGTCGATTCCAATGCCGAGCGACCTTGCTTTTTCCATCAAGCCGACAACGCCCTCCATGCCGTCGCTAAACAGCGGGATCATTTCAATGCCGGATTTGCCGAATACCTTAACCGCCGCCGCCGCTCGTTCCGCTGCTGTCGGTAGCTTCGATATTTGCTCAGCGATCTTCAGAAACTGTGCCTCGGGCGACAGTCGCTTGAGTTCTTCCATCGATAGATTGAGCGATGAAAAATCAGCTTCCCCCTGACCGATTACGATGGTCAGCTTTTTGATGGCCGTCGATACCTGATCGACACTGACTCCAGACTGATCAGCAGCGAATTCCAGCCGCTGCAGGAACGCACCGGACACCCCTGTTTTCTGCGCTGTCTTTGCGATTTTGTCGAGAGCATCGATACGCGATGTCAGGCCATAAATTGCGACACCCGCACTGACTGCACCGGCCGTAAGTGCCAGCAATCCAGCTTTGACCGGATTAAGAAATGACGCACCGACCTTGCCGAAGTCGCTGAGCGTCATCTTGCTGGTCTTCATTTTCTTGTCGAACTTGGCCGTGTTCGCAGAAAGATCAACTACAAGATCACCGAGGCCCGGCATTGTTCGAATCCTTTATTTTTTGCAATGCGGCGTAGTCAATCACTTCGTCCTGATCTTCCTGGCATTTCAAGTATGTCTGAAGATGCTCGATCAGATTTTGCATATCTTCGTTTTCTACTTTCCCCGGTATAACTGCCGCCATTAAGTGAGCAGTTTGCCACGCCGTTCGAATGTCCTCTCTCGTGTCTCCGTACGGCTCAACCCTCGCAATCGCGATCTGACAAGCCCACTCGAAAGGCGTGTGCTCCGCTTTCAGATTCCACCAGTCGAGTCTATTAACGGAACGTGCGAGCCTCGCGGCGAATCTCGCCTCGCCGTCCCCGATTAGTTTTTTACCAATGCTTCCAGTTGCTTTTCCGTCGCGTCTGAGGAC
>JBDNHX010000208.1:0-9211 GCA_041688565.1 Planctomycetaceae bacterium | reverse complement strand
CCGCCAACGGCAGTCGCCTGATTGCCTCCAAGCCGAAACCTTCCATGGCTCATGCTCCTGCAAAGTCATCCGCTTTATTCAAACACCTGAAACTGCATTATACCCGCCATTTTTGCAACACCAAGACCTTTACAGCAGTAGACGGGACGCCCGCACTAAGATCCAGATAACGTGCCAGCCATGTTCTGTTCTTCGTGGACCATCGCGCGATGGCGACAAAATCATCCGCGCCGCTGATCACCGCGCACAGCGTCATCACCACGACATTCAATAACGGATACGTCGGCTCGCCTCGCCGAGGATCGGTTAGATTTTCAAAGTGAACTCGCACATCTGTCGGGCCTCCAGTCGCGATCATCTGCTGTCTCCATAAGCGGCGTCTTTGTGCTGATTTGATGACGTCAAATCTAAGCTCGCTGACTGCTTAACAAAGTATCGCAGATTGCCCAGTGTGGCGCAATCGCCCTACCGCTTTTCCTGGTTACTATGCCGTTCTGCTTCCCGACCCCGGAGCGATCGCGGAGTTGACGACAACCCACGAAAACATTCTGCCGTTGACTGCGAGTTGAGAGAAGCTGGGCTAGCTTTGGCCAAACATCCTGGAGAAAGAGCCTGCAAGTGTTGCTATCACGTAAGCCAAGACAGCGACGACGCTCATGAACAGAACAACCATCGCCGTATTTACGAAATACTTTATCGCCAGATACAAGGTGCGATTCGATTGTTTGATCGACTTTGTGCCCTTAAGTACTGGCGCGAGGGCCGCAAAAAGAATATTCACTGCCCCTCTTTTGTCGCCGTCCATGTTGGGAACAACCGTCATCCGTGCAAGGCCGGAATACATGAAATTGATAAGTCGCCCTGCACTGCTCATTGGGCGTGCTACATCACACATCATTATCACGCGACAATGACTGGTTCCGTTATGTGCGTGGTGCAGGTAGGTTTCATCAAACATGAAGGCTTCCCCATCACGCCACGAATAAGGAATGCCGTCAATACTGATGTAGCACTCATTCTCGTTCGGAGTTGCAAGCCCCAGGTGGTAACGCAGTGAACACGCCATCGGGTCCAAATGACGTGTCAACTTTGAGCCTGCAGGCAATACGGAGAACATCGCACCTTTGACGACCGGCACGCGCGACAGGACTTCTACAGTATTGGGGCAGAGTCGTCTTGCTGATTCATGCGTGTGACCGTACCACTTCAAATAGAACTTGCTCCAGCCATATTTGTAGAACGTGCGAAACCCAAGGTCATAAAACGCAGTCGTATCCGGCTTATTCGTTTGTTCAAAGTATTTCTGTTCCTGCAGATTGATCGCTTCTTCGGATATGATCTTCCAGTTGTCTTGAAGTAATGTAAGTTCCGGAAAGTCCTGCATGTTCATAATCGGACGTGCAGCCCTCCGCTCCGTGAACAGATAGAGCAAACAGTTCAGTGGTGCGAATATGGGCCAGCCTTTTCGCACGTATTCACCAAACCCATTCCAACGCACCGTGCCACGAAAGCGATAGACATATACGATAGCCCCAATGGAGAATAAGCCAAGTATTCCCAGGACTGAAAAAGAAATAGCTAAGATGCTGCCTTCCGGTGACATGTGCAAGTGAGTTTCCGTTCTAATGTTGACTATTGTGTCTACTTTAGCACTTAAGAATCATTGCAGCGAGATTACCCCGTCTTTGATCTCAAAGGCGTCTCAGGAATGCTACCAAAGCTCTGTTCTGGAAACCGTGCCACCTTTGCTGTGGGAGGTGATGGCAGCCTGAGCTTGTTCTTCAACTGTACCAGCACGACCATCGAGTTGAAAGGGTGCGGTGTTCGAGACGTCAGCAATGGATGGAACAGTTCGCCACACGAAGACCCTGCGATCACGTGGTGTCGTCACTATGCCTGGTGTATTTGCGACATCGATGCTGTCGGGCAAAGTCAGCCAAACTCGGACGAGACCCTATCTTCAGATGTTCGAATGTCAGTTTTCTACACAATCTGGCAATTCAACATGCCGTCGGACCACGGAAAAAATTAAATCTTAAAACATTGGATTGACACATCGCTATGTTCCGATATATTTGTCGTGGAGGCAATCGAAACATGGCGACGTCAAAGTTGAAACTTACCGATCTGGAAGCTCTGGGCGAGGCAGCCGAGTGTCTGCGGACTCTGGCTCATCCGCATCGGCTGCGTATGGTTCAGATGCTGCTACAGGGGGATTTTTCCGTGGGGGAACTTGCGGAAGCGTGTGGTTTGCCGAGTGCGATGGCGTCGGAGCATCTTCGTCTGATGCAGCGATGCGGTTTTTTGAGCAGCGAAAAGGATGGGCGACAGGTATTTTACCGAGTCACAGAGCCGCACCTGAAGAACATTCTGGGCTGTATCGAAGAGCGGTTTGGTGTGAGTTCCCCATCAAAATAAATGAAGTCGGCTCGTGGCCTGGCTTTTTTTAACCAACAGGTCGACTGTTTACGATATCTCGACATTTTTGAATTATTGAAGGAGACTTCAAGTGAGCATTTCTGTGATTTCCCCAAAACAGCTGCAGGAACGGATTCAGGCTGGCGACACCGTGGATCTTATCGACGTCCGAACGCCGGTTGAGTTTCGTGAAGTGCATGCCGAGATCGCCCGCAACGTGCCGCTGGAAACTCTGGACACCGGTGCGGTGCTGGCCGGGCATCCTGCAAGCCGGCCGTTGTATGTGATCTGTCGATCGGGCAGCCGTGGCAAGCAGGCTTGTGAAAAGATCGCAGCGGCCGGATGCACGAATGTCGTGAATGTCGAAGGCGGCACAATGGCCTGGGATCAGGCTGGCTATCCTGTCATTCGTGGACAGAAGGCAATTTCGCTGGAACGTCAGGTTCGCATTTGTGCGGGCTTTATGTCGCTGGCCGGCGGTGTCCTGGCAATTGTTGTGCATCCGTACTGGGCCGGTCTTGCTGCATTTGTGGGAGCGGGTCTGATGTTTGCCGGGATCACCGACACCTGTGGTATGGCCATGATTCTGGCTCGCATGCCGTGGAATCAGGTTTCGGCATCCGGGGCTGCGGTGCCAGGAAAAAGCTGCGCGACGCCGGAAAGCAAATCGTGTTGCAGCTAAGTCAATGGAAGGAGAACAGCGTTCTGTCTCCTTTGGAACATAAGCAGATCAGTGAATTCATTCGCAAGGAGTTAAGTCATGAGTGTTGTCTACCACAGTTCAGCGGCCAACTTTTCACGTGACGTTCTGCAGTCGCCGGTGCCAGTGCTTGTCGACTTCTACGCCGACTGGTGCGGCCCATGCCGCATGCTGGCTCCGACTTTGGACCGTCTGGCAACGGAGTTTTCCGGTAAGGCTCGGATCGTCAAGATCAATGTCGATCAGGAGCCGCAGCTGGCCACTCAATACAAAGTCAGTTCCATTCCCGCATTGCTATTCGTTGCCGGAGGGAAAGTCGTCGCTCAAACCGCGGGTGCGGCATCGGAAGTTGCACTTCGCAAAGCTCTGAATGAAATGACAGCAGCGGCCGCATAGTCCCCTGCCATAGTCACTCGTCTCACCGCTGTCCCGAACAAAACCGGGACAGGCACCCTCCGAGGTGCTTTTTCGCGAGTATTTTTTTGCGATGTCCGGGAGCCAGTCCCGGTTTTGTTCGCGATTTTCTCCGAGATCAAGAACTCCAATCTAAGGACCACGCTCATGTTACTCAAGCAATACTTTCTGGGCTGCCTCGCTCATGCGTCATACTTAATCGCTGATGAACGGACCAAGGTGGCGGCCGTTGTCGATCCTCAACGAGACATTCAGCAGTATCTCGATGACGCGGCGGCCGGTGGCTACACCATCAAGTATGTGTTTCTGACTCACTTTCATGCCGATTTTTTGGCCGGTCACATCGAGCTTCGAAATCACGCTGGTGCCAGAATCTGCATGGGCGAAAGAGCTCAGGCGGAATTTGATCACACGGCTCTCAAAGATGGAGACGTGATTGAGTTCGGCGATGTTCGCATTCGAACGATGGAAACGCCTGGACACACTCCAGAAGGTATTTCGCTATTGGTTTTCGATCTGAAGATCAGCGACAGCATTCCCAATGCCGTGTTGACTGGCGACACGCTGTTCATCGGCGACGTTGGCCGTCCAGACCTGCTGGCGTCGATCGGCGTAACTGCGGACGAACTGGCGGAAATGCTTTATCACTCACTCGACAAGCTTCGTCGATTGCCCGACAGCACGCTCGTCTATCCAGCTCACGGAGCAGGATCGCTCTGCGGTAAGTCGCTCAGCAAGGAGACTGTGTCCACGATCGGGGAGCAAAAGAAGTTTAACTACGCATTGCAGCCGATGCCGTTTGAACAGTTCAAGTCACTGGTGACCAGTGAGCAGCCGGAAGCACCTGGCTACTTCGTTTACGACGCGATCAAGAATCGTCAGGAACGTCCGGACCTTGAAGCGACCATGCTGACGTCTCTGAAGGCACTCAGCGTTGATGACGTACTGAAGCTGCGGGATGCGGGTGCTCAGGTCGTGGATGTGCGGGAAGCGATCGACTTTGAAGGAGCCTCACTGAAGGGCGCAATCAACATCGGGTTGAAAGGGAAGTACGCGACGTGGGCCGGTTCACTGCTGAGTCATGATGCACCGATCGTCGTCATTGGTGACGACAATGAAGAAGAAGCCGTCATGCGACTTGGGCGTATCGGCTTCGACAACGTCGCCGGATTTCTGAAGGACGGAATGCACGCTCTGAATGCACGTCCGGATCTTGTTCAGACCGTTTCCCGTATCACAGCGGCTGCACTGGCCGAGCAGATTGATCAGCCCAACCCTCCGTTCGTTCTGGATGTCCGATCAGAAAAGGAATACGGCATCGTCCATGTGAATGGTAGCCACAACATTCCGCTGACTCATCTGCATGAACATCTGTCGGAAGTTCCATTGGATCGCCCCGTCGTCGTTCATTGCGAAGGCGGATATCGCTCGGCCATCGCTTGCAGCCTTCTGGCTAAGGCGGGTCGCACAAATGTGACAGATATGGTCGGAGGCATCAAAGCATGGATCGCGACAAGGCTGCCCACAGTTCCGGAAAACACAATGACGTGCGGAACAAAGATCTGCGAAACAGCAGCCTGACAGGTGATTCTATTTTGTGCTCTGCCTTCACTCGCCACACCTGCAGACTGTCGACTTAGTCAGAATCGTGAGCCGCAAGGCGCTAGCCGCGGGTGTGTTCTCCGGTCTTTTTACACATTCACCCGCAGCTAGCGCTTCGCGGCTCACTAAATCGACAGCCCGCCTTTACAGGAGATCATTCCATGACCCCGAACTCACCGAACTCACTGAATTCCGTAGGGCCAGAGGAACATTCGACATGCTCCGATGAGGGCTCCTGTCGAACCGCAAAATGCACATCGGCGACCTGTTCGCCATGTCGGTTCATCTGGATGCTGATGGCCGTGTATCTGATCGTACTTTTCATTCTGGAGAGATTCCTATGAGCCAGATATCAGAGAACGGAGAAAGAAAGCAGCAGGCAATCCACGATCTGAAAGATGCTCGTGCTGCGATTGCGATGGTGGCCGGAGTGGGGACGATTGGAACGGCTTCGGCAATTCTGCTTGGGGCGACCTGTCCGATCTGCGTTGTCATGGCTCCGGCCTTGATTGGGATAGGCCAACATGATGATGCTTAGCATTTTCTTCGGCTCCATTGTCGGGATTTCTCTCGGCCTGACCGGAGGTGGTGGGGCGGTCTTTGCTGTTCCTCTGCTGGCCTATGGCATTGGAGTTCCCGCACGGGAAGCGGTCGGCATTTCCCTCGTCGCCGTCGGGCTCACGTCACTTGTTGGATTCCTTAAAAAATGGCGACAAGGCGAAGCCGAGATCCGCACAGGACTGCTCTTCGCGGTTGCCGGAATGCTGGGGGCTCCCGTGGGCAACTGGATTGCCGGACAGTTGCCGGAAACGCTCTTGATGCTCCTGTTCTCCGGATTGATGCTGACGATCGCGGCGAAGATGTGGCTGCAGAGTCGACGATCGGCATCTGTCGAATTGATCCGATGCGCCGATGATATTCCGCTCCCGACGAAACGGTCCATGTCACAGACTGACAAAGTCGATGGCCCCAGTTGTCAGCGGGATGCAACCGGAAAGTTGATCCTCACCAGTCGCTGCGCTCGCCTGCTGTTGCTCGTCGGAGTAGGCTCGGGTGTCCTGTCGGGAATGTTTGGTGTCGGTGGCGGCTTCATCATCGTGCCATCGCTGGTTCTCTTTAGTGGCATGTCCCTGTCCCATGCTGTTGGCACTTCCCTGATGGTCATTGCCCTGATCAGTTCCTCGGGACTTGCTTCGCTGTTGTGGACAGGACAGGAAATCTCGCTGCAAATCACTTCGCTTTTTGTCGTTGGTGGAATTGCGGGGGCTGTTTCTTGGCCAGTCAGTGAGTCGTCACCTGTCAACGACGGCACTGCAACGCGTGTTCTCTGTCGCCATTCTGATCGTTGCCATGTTTGTGATGATTCGAAATCTCTCCCAAGGGTAGCTGTCGATGTCGAACGCGTTTCACCATAAAATCGTCATCGTGGGAGGAAACCCATGAAGCGACAGGAGCATTGGGACACCGTCTATTCATTTCCTGACGGATGCAGTTGATCGCCGTGCCTATGTGAATCTTGTAGCGAGAACCATTCGGGAAGGTGGGTTCCTGCTGGTGGCCACGTTTGCGATCAATGGCCCAAACAAATGCAGTGGGCTCAATACATGCCAGTATGACATTGCAGCTTTGGCTACTGAACTGTCACCTCACTTCAAAAATGTCCGCGAGATTGAGCATCTTCACCTCACACCAGCGGGAAAGCAACAAGCGTTCCTTTACGGAGTTTTTCAACGAATTTCGAGCGGCTCTGGCAGCTGATCAGGCGTCAGTATTTTCTATGAGGAATTCTGCAATGATGATTCGAACCCTATCTGCTGCCGTAATGTTGGTGGCTCAGCTTTTTACAACTCTTGTTGCTCAGGAACAGAGCGTCCGTCCAGGTATCAACGATACCTTTCGCGATCCCGATCCGAAGCAGTTCACAGAACGCTTCGAGATTGAAAGCCGCGAGGTGTTCGCGAAACGCAATGAGATTTTGGCCGCAATCGGTCTGAAACCGACTGACACCATTGCCGATATTGGTGCCGGAACAGGCCTGTTTACTCGCCTGTTTGCCTCGAAACTGGGACCAGAGGGTCGTGTCATCGCGGTCGATATTGCTAAGAAATTTCTCGACCATATTGAGCTGACCTGCCGTGAACAGGGACTACGGAATGTCGAGACGTTGTTGTGCAAAGAGGATTCAACGGAGCTGCCGCCGGAATCCGTTGACGTTGCCTTTATCTGTGACACCTATCACCACTTTGAGTTTCCACAGAAGACAATGACGTCGCTTCTGAAGGCATTAAAGCCCGGTGGCCGAGTCATCCTAATCGACTTCGAACGCATCGAAGGGGAAAGTACGGAATGGACAATGAGCCATGTTCGCGCCGGACAGGAAGTGTTTGAAACCGAGATTCTGAAAGCCGGATTTACGAAAGCTGCTGAAGTGAAGGATGTGCTGAAAGAGAACTACATGGTGGTATTCGAAAAAGCAACGCTTGAACACACAGCCGTGAAGCCAGACCCGAATCTATTGTTCCCGATCGTTGACGGCTACGGCGGTGTCGTAGCCGTTGCCGATGCGCAAGATGCTCCGCGTGCGGGATTGAAACTCGTCCTCGACGTGACGACAGAAGCGAAGAAAGTCGACGAGGTCAACAAAGGATTGGAACGAGCAGCTCGCCTTTTGAATCTGTACGGTGTTGCGGGACTTGCGGCATCGGACGTGAAGATCACCGTCGTGCTGCATGGTGAAGCGACAAAATCGGTTCTGTCGGACAGTGCCTGGGAATCGCGATTTCAGACGGCTCACAATCCAAACCTGCCGCTGATCCATTTGTTGCAGAAGGCTGGTGTCGAGGTGACGGTTTGTGGTCAGGCGTTGAGCTACAAGAAGATCGCACGGAACGAAGTTGCCGATGCAGTTCCTGTTGCCACAGCAGCATTGACCGTTGTGTTGAATCGACAGGCTGATGGATTCGCTTATGTGCCGGTACCGTAGTTGACAGGTGAGGTGTTGATAAGAACGAATTTTCACAACCCGACACGTGAGTGAGGGATTGCGTTTGGGCTTTTTACAAGTGTTTCCATAAATCCCTCGCTGACGCGGCGGGTTACGATGAGATCGGCAGCCGGTAAGCGAGTTGGTCATTGACATGCCGCAGGACGCCGGAACTCACGTTGTTCGTTCCGGCCTACGAAACTTAGAAACGACCTCGGAGAATTCACTATGTCCCCACTGCCAAAAGCTGCTGCTGCATCGAGTTCAATGAAATGGTTGCTGGCGATTGTGATGACTGCCGTGGTGACTCTGATGCTGCTCTTTCTGGCAGGTGTCTTCCATGCCAAGGTGCCGATGAAATCACAAGGTGCAGCGGCGCAGTCAGTGGATGATTTGAAGACCGTGATCGTCAAAACGATCAAACGTCAGAGGTTCGAACCTACTTCCGGCACCGTGAAGCCGGTTCATGAATCAGCGGTCGCTTCAAAGCTGCTGGCGAAGGTGATTGAGATGAACGGCACCGCCGGTCAGACGGTTTCGCAGGATCAGATCCTCGTGAAACTGGATGATCCGGACCTGCAGGCTCGGCTAAAGCAGGCGGAAGCCGGACTCACGAATGCTCAGGTGCTGCGCTACAAAGCCTCGACAGACTTCGCCCGAGCGAAAACACTGAAGGAGAAGAATGCGGTCTCTGCGGCCGATTACGATGCGGCAAATTCCGCGATGAAGAGTTCAGAGGCAACTCTGGAACAAGCGACTCAGGCCATTCGAGAATTCCAGGTCATGCTGGACTACGCCACGATCTGCCCGCCAATGTCGAATTGATCGCAACCCGTAACTAGTGCGTGTCTGAAAAATGGCTTCGCGGCGCGATTTCAGCCTGCGGGCACACCCTACGCCAAATGAAGAATTAATCTTAGGCGACAACAAAGTCTGCCCGCATGTCTTCTGATGTCGTTTTTATGCGATTTTTGCAGGCGCGGCGCGTACGTTCCCAGTGACCGAGGCCGGCCTTTTGCAGTTTCGGATCACTCGCGGCCGCTTCAGGCGGCGTGGCGTCTTGTGAGAGCAGCCTCACTGTTCGGCGCTTGCTG
>JBDNHX010000207.1:0-4437 GCA_041688565.1 Planctomycetaceae bacterium | reverse complement strand
TTTGCCAGAACTGCGTGTATGCTGTGAAATAACGCCAGAACGGTGCATGGGAAAATCACGTCCCGAACAAAATCCGCACTGCCTGAAAGATGTTGCTCTTCGGAAAGCGGCAACCTGACGTTACTTTGAAGTCTGGGAGTTGAACAATGAAGCGTGGCCCCCTTTGCCTGATGCTGTTTGTTTTTGTTGGCCTCAGTTCTCTCAAAACCGTCTTTGCCGATCGGGCCTCAGAGGGTCCGTTGAATGCCGCTCTGAGCCTCTGGCGAGCCGGGGACGTGGTCGGGGCTGAGCAGCAACTGACGTCCATCATTGACGGTGGCACAGAAGACTCGCGAGTCTTTTACTTCCGCGGCATTCTCAGCGAAAATGCGGGCCACGACGGCACCAAAGACTTTTCGTTTGCGGCAAAGCTGGAAGCTGCCACGGGCACGAAGACACTGATCAATCGAGCTCTTGAAAAGGTTCAGGGACCAGTCCGCGGGAAAATCGAAAAGATTCGAGCTTCCGCTCGCGATGCTCTGAAGCCGCACCCGGAAGCCGCGCGACTGAAGTCTGTCTACCGGGAGGCGCTTGAAGCCAGAAACAGCGGTGAGCTGGACAGGGCTCTGACACTGCTTAAAGAAGTCACCACCACCGGAACTGATCCTCGCTTCTTTTATATGTACGGCGTCGCGCTGTTCGAAACCGGCCATGCGGAAGGCGCGAACGCAGCTTTTGCGGAAGGTCTGAAGCACGAGAAGACTCTGGAAGATACTCATCTGGTCAGCATCGCCCTTGCTGAAGTTCAGGGGGAACCACGTCGCCTGATTGAGGAGCAGACATTAAGCAACGCAGCCGGGGAAGTGTTGACTCGCCAGACGAATGCCCGCGAAATCCAGCGTCGTGCGAGCATGTCCCAGGACCAATTGCTGGCGGATGCCAATCTGGCCGCGACTTCGATCATTCAGCAGCGTGAGCAGCAGCAGGAAGCTCGTCGATTGGCCGCCGCCGCTGCGATCATCGCGGAGAATAAAGCTGAGGAAGAACTGCAGACAAAGCTCAGCGAGCGACCAATCGCTGCTGTTCCGAAAGACGATGCCGCTCCGGTCACCGAAGAAATGCCGGCGGAGGAAGCTGCCGTTGCTGCAGCCGATCCGGCCGCTGCGGCCAATCCGTTCCTCAGCGGTGCGAAAGCGGGGAGCGCCACAGGGTCGATTGATATGTCCTGGATGCCCGCATCGACCGACTATCTGACTTATGTCAGGCCCGCGGATATGCTCAACAGCGGCTTCGGGAGCACTCTGTCTCAGGTGCCGCAGTTTCAGGAAGGCATCAACAAAATGACTGAGCAGTCGGGGCTCGCGGCCGTGGATATTGAATCCATCACGACGGGTGTGGGAAATATGATCGGCAGTTTGATGCCCATCGTTGCACAGGCGGCCAGCGGCAATTCTTCGAATGCGGCTGAGTTATCTCAGAGCCTGATGAGTAACGTAAACTCAATGGCCGTCATTCGAACCAACAAGGAGATCGACATTGTTGATGCGATGAGCACCGCCAAAGCGACGAAGCAAGTGTACGGCGACACGACGTACTACCTGCTGCCAAAGGTGGAATCCAATCCATCCCAGATGGCCTTATATGCGGTTGATTCGATGACTTTTCTGATGGGTTCCGAATCGGCAGTGAAGGTGGCAGTTGCAGCCGGCCCGGGCGAACCAGCCAGCGAACTGTTTAGCTTTGTATCTCCCAGGGCTCACCTTGTCCTGGCGTTTTCTAGTCCGCTGATGGCGGCGATGAGCGGCAGTATTCCGGATGCTCCGCCACAATCGCCGCCAATGCTGGGCCAGTTTGTTTCAGCGGTGAAAGGGAAGATCGCCGGTGGAGCGTTTATCGTGGAGGCTGGGACCGACCTTAAGGTCACGATCACTCTAAATCTGACGGAAGAGTCCGCAGCGACCGAAGGCGGAGCGGCGTTGTCAGAGGGCGTCCAGATGGCCAAACAGATGGCCCCATTTGCACTCGGGCAGGCGCCTCAGGAAATCCAGCCGTCACTGGTTCAGGCCGTGGGGACTTTGGCTGCGTCGAATGCCGGAGAAAAGCTGAATCTCAGCATCAACATCCCCGGCAGCCTGGCTCAGGCCGTGAAGGATAACCCACAGCTAATTCCAGCGGCAGGGCCGGGTGCGCCAACCGCTCCAGCGCCGTAATCAGACGTCGGTGAAGTCAGACATGGGCGAACTCGGAATGAAGAGCGGCACATCATTGGCCGCGGCTGAGTGCGCGACAAACAGCAATCTGTCGAACAGGGTGATAGGCAACATTTGATCTCGCCCCGTGCCAGCTCGCCTGGCAGGAGCGCAAGATTTGTAATTAGCGACCGTGAACGAACGCAAGGCCGCCCCGGTTGGCTCGCCCAACCGGAACGGAAGGATTAGCACTATTTGTCGCGCACCCCAGGCCGCGGCTGCTCCGAGTCTCTGCTTTGGTGGTCCGTGCGAGGCGATGTGGCATCAACGGTTCAAGCGTGCTAATCTCCGGCTCAAGAGAGTCAAGCCACATTCGCCATTGCGGAGTTCACTTCTATGTTGTCACGTTTCGTCGCTGTTATTGCGGTTTTATGCACGGCTTCTGCAGGGCTGGCTCACGAAGGCCACGGACATCCTGAACATGTTGATGGCGTGCTGCACTATATTGTCAACCCATCGCATTCGGTTTCAGCGGTCGCAGCCGCTGTGGTCGTTGTTGCGGCCTGTGCAGTGCTTCGAAAGTTGATGGCAGCGCGATCAGACAAAAACTGAGACCGCAGATTCCGCGAGCTCGGGCGTTCGAGCGGCGTCACTCTCCGTTCAACCGCCCGAGTTCCGGAAAACTTGACTCGCGTCGAGTGATTCGTCTTCGCTCACCATTCACCATTCACCATTCACCATTCACCATTCACCATTCACCATTCACCATTCACCATTCACCATTCACTCGCTACTTCCGGCGACGAATCCAGCGGATGGGAAGTGTGACAGCCAGCACTGTTGCGATGATGATGCCGGCGATGGCAAACCCGCGAAGGATGGATGACCCTTCCATTCCGCGTTCGGCCAGAATCAGAACGGAAGAACCGACCATCAGGCCGGCAATGACCAGACCCATTGCGATTGTGCCGCTGGCGTGTTCAAGCGTGTCATCGTTCAGGCGGTCGATTCCGTGGTGCCGCAGATTCACGCTGAATTCACGGCGTCGCAGCTGATCGAGAACATCCCGCATTTCATCGGGCAGATCTTCCAGCAGTGACAGATAACGTTGAGCTGTCGTGAAGACTCGTTCCTGAGCCGCCTTGAATCCATATCGATCGCGAACCATCTTTTCCAGCTGAGGTCGGCCGTGAGCGATGAGGTCGAACTGCGGATCAATTTCGCGAGCCACGCCCTGGATGGTGGATAACGCTTTGATCAGAAACACAAGATCAGCCGGACATCGAATTCGATAACGCCGCAGCAGCGCGAAGAATTCCTCCAGCAGTCCGGCCATATCCAGAGATTCAATCGTGCCTCGTTCAAAGCGGGCCATAAAGGTCCACGCATCTCGTCGAAAGGCCCGGTCAAATTTCAGCGCTGTTTCAGCGCCGCACAGCGCCATCGTCGCATCAATGACGTTGTCCAGATCGGAGTTGATAACGGCCATCACGAGGTTTGCCAGATCCTGCATCGTTTGACGATCGATGCGACCGGTCATGCCGCAATCGATGAAGCAGATGCTGCCGTCGGGCATGGCGAAGATATTGCCCGGATGCGGATCGGCGTGAAAGAAGCCAAACTCCAGGCACTGCCGAAAAACAGCCTCCGCGCATTTGGACACAATCCGCCGCCGCTGCTCGGCCGTCATGACAGCAAAATCTGTTTTCGACAGCAGGGTCCCCTGAACATGCTCCAGCGTCAGAACTCGCCGTGTCGTCGATGGCCAGTAGACGATCGGGAAATGAATCTTCGGATCGTCAGCAAAGTACTTTCGGAAGCGGTCTGTGGATCGCCCTTCGTGCAGCAGATCCACTTCCCGTGTCAGTTCCTGCTGGAACTCCCGAACCGTCTCCGTCGGGCTGTAACCGAGCTCCCGAAATCGGTTCTCCGTCAGCCGAGCCAGCTCCATCAGGATATCCATATCCGACTCGATCGTTTCCTCAATCCCGGGCCGAACAATTTTCAGAACGACGTTTGTTCCGTCGGCCAAAACGGCCGGGTGTACTTGAGCAATCGACGCGGCTGCAATGGGCTTTTCGTCAATGAACCGAAACAACGTCGCCAGGCGGTCGCCGAATTCTTCTTCGAGTCGTTTGCGAATTTCCGGATAAGGGACCGTCGGGCAGTTGGATCGCAGTCGTCGAAGCTCATCGGCCAGTTCCGCAGGCACAAGATCAGGACGAGTGCTGAGCACTTGTCCGAGCTTAATAAAAGTGCCACCCAGTTC
>JBDNHX010000206.1:0-6862 GCA_041688565.1 Planctomycetaceae bacterium | reverse complement strand
GTTCTTCGCCCAAGGTTCAATGGGCGTGAACTCCGTGTCCTCTCCGATGAGCGTGAGCGAATGCTCGCCGGACACGATGCGATAGGCACCGTCCTTCAAGCCCTCCGCCGTTATCCCTAGCGCATCCGTATGCATACTGCGGCCCACAAAAATCTGCACGTCAGCCTGCGGTGTCGTGACGATGGGCAGATGTGCTCCGCTGATTTTCGCCACGTAGTTCTGCAATTCCTGCGCCGCGAGCCGGGCCGAGCGCTGAGGTTTGTCGCTGATGACGATCTCAGCACATGGTTGGCCATTTTCGACGAGGAAGGTGTCGGCGGCGTGGAGTGAGGCCAGCGGTGTGAGCAGCAGGGCGGTGAGGAGTGTGTTTCGTAGATGATTCGCGAGTTCGGAGCGGTTGTTCATTTCGTTTATTGCTAGATGGCATGAAATGGGCGGGGATTAAACCCCCAGCCTGACAACGATGAATACCAATAGCGGAACCAGTCCTACTGAAATCTGTCAAACAATCAAGCTCGGCATCGATGCCCACGCCACGTGGTTTTACGTTGGTCGTCAGCTCGACGGAGCCACCCCGCAACCGGTCCCGAGAGTTTCGTCCCGCACCGGCAGGCGGTCGGTTTGAGCGGCACCACCTCGTCGCATTCCTCGGTTGGAATCAACGGCCGCTCGTGGCGAACCAAAAAGGTGGCAGGAACCGTTTATTTGCGTTTTGCCTTTGGCTCAGTTTACAAACCTGAGTTATTCAGAATTTCCCGCATTTCGCCGCTGAGGGAGCAGCGCTCCGGGACGAGGGTATCGCAATCTTTGACATTCGAAGCCACTGTCGCGGTGTCAAAACGCCAGTCTATCGCGACGTCTGTTGTCACTTCACAAAAAGCCGAAATGAGATGCTTGCTGACCGCATCGCTGAGCTCGTTGGTGCAGAATTGAAGTGACAAGCCAAACCGGTTTCAAACCGAACGCTTTTCCGAAGTGCGGAATCCAGGGCCGATACTCGACACGGCAAGGATCCCCGGAGGAGCCGTTGCCTTGACGCCGCTGTTGCCGCGACATGCCAACATTCTGTCCGCAGAAAAAAGGGCAGTTGCCCAATGTCTATCCAGTCGCCTGAATTGATCGTGTCCAACGGTGAAGCGGACAGTGGCCACGCCTCGACCAATTTCAGCCACCGCTGTCTCACCCACCGCGGCGTACCGGCCTCCTGAACTCTTACGCAGCCTGTCCCCATTTCGCCAATGCGGTGGTAAAGAGCTGAGCCGGAGTTTTCCCGGGTCTTGGACGGCTGGCTGAGACAGAAACAAAAACGCTTCGCGAGGGACAACCTGCGAGGTGCGATGAAGCAGCGAATCTCAGATACACCGAATCTCAGATACAGGGAGTCTCAGAAGCTGCGAGTTTCCATGCCGACGGCCGCTGGTTCGGCTCCGGAACTAAAGATCATACGAGTCGCTTTGCCGCAGTGCGGGCAAGGGATCTCGAACTGACTGGTCACTTTTGTGATCGCTCGCAAATCCGGGTTTGCCAGACAAAGATTGCCGAGTGAATCCAATCCGACGGAACGCGTGCCTGCGGGAACATTCGCCAGGACCTCAAACTGTTCCGGGCGATCGAGGCTTCGGGAAACATGCAGCACCTGAGCTCGCCCGGTCTCAACACTCAGCGTTAACAGCGTCCCATCCTGCAAGGCGGCCAGACGACTGGATCCCAGCTGGGCAAACCCGGACGCCATCACTTCGCCGTTTGCAACGATACGAACAATTTGACCCGATGAAAGAAGTGCTTCCAGCTGACCGCCGGGATTGAGAGTCAGATCAAGAGGTGTCTCGTTCAGCAGAGCGATCTCAGCCACGTCCCCATTGGATCCATAGGAAACGAGGCGCCCCGTCTGTTGGGCGGCGATCACAAAATGACCCACCGAGTCGCGAACAAACGCGCTCGCCGGGAATGCAAATGTTTTCAAAATTACATGCTTGCCCGCAGGCGTCACCTGATGCAGCGACGATTCACCAGATGTCGACGTCAGGATATAGAGAGATTCATCGGCGTCCACATGGATCCGCTGAATGCCCTGCAGCTGTTCAACCATGAGGCTGACTGAGCCGTGCTGATCGAGTCGAAAAACACACTCCGCCTTGCTGTCTGCAACGAATACATGACCCGCATCAGACAGAGCCAGATCGACAGGATCAATGACTTTGAGGGGCAGTCGTTCAATCACTGGCTTTGAGCGAACATGGATTGCCACATGCTCATGATTCGCAATGGCACCCAGCGCAGGCCTATCTTCTGCATGAGCAAACGAAGCGGGCAGCAGAGCGATGCCGAGAACGACAGCTGACCACAGCGACTTCGTAAATGGAACTATTTGAGGCATATCGCAGCGTACCCTGATGCGGGTTCAACCCGCCATTGTCCTGAAAGACATTCGGAGCAGATCACCGCGGCCGAATTGTCAATCAAAGATCCGTGCTAAGAACCCTGTGGACGAAAGTTTACGGCCAGTGTGCCAGACGTCAATGACTTGCCCGTCAGATCTTGCCACAACCCCCGATTTTACGTCACTCCCGCACTGGCAGCGACGCTGAATGACGCTCAACCCAAAACCCACCAGTCACTGCGCTGGCACGAGATCCTTTGTGCCGGGCTATGCTGTACGTGTATAAACGAAGTTCCACTTCGCATCCTGCGTGCCATTTTGCAAAAAGTGACTAAAATCTGCAAAAACTTTGATTTGCAGCGCCTAGGGTGCTGGCCTGTTGCAAAAACATACATCCAACGCCCCGGTGGGTGCGTCAATTTGACCGGGGCGACTTATGGGTGGCAGTGAGCAGATGGTCGAACGATTGGCGCAGATTGCCGCATCGAGTTCCCTGGAATTTGCCGACCTCGCCGCGGGCGATTTCCGGGGTGAAAAGATCCGTTTCCGTTTCACAGGCGACACTAGCCGTGGCCTGTTGTCCGAATCGAACGGACCGGAGTCGGGTGCGCTGCCGAGCAGTCTCTTACTGAACAAGGTCGCCGCAAACCTGGTCGCCGCAAACCTCCCTGACCGGCGCTACCTTATCGCCTCCATTACCAAACCGCTGGTCGGTCTGCTGGCGGTGCAGCTGGCGGCGGAGGGTCAGCTGACACTCAACGAGCCAGTGCGGGATTATGTCGAGGGATTTCATCGCGGCCCGCTGAGGAACATCGCGATCCGTCATTTACTGACTCACACATCCGGGCTGCCTGATATGTTGCCCAGTAACCTCGAACTGCGGGCTCAACATGCGCCGCTGGATGAGTTCGTGCGCCAGACAACTCGTGTCACACCGGATTTCATTGCGGGAACGGACTGCCGATATTCCAGCATGGGCATTGCGGTGCTCGCGACGATTATCGAACGTCTTCTGGATGAGCCGATCAATGTGTTGATGGTGAATCGTGTGTTTGAGCCGCTGGGAATGAACAGTTCCTGGCTCGGATTGCCAGTCGATCAGGCGACCGATTTGATGCCAACGGTGATTGCTTCGGAATTGCCGCCCGGGCAGCCAATCGATTGCGACTGGAACTGGAACAGCCGTTACTGGCGATGCCTTGGTGCGCCGTGGGGTGGAATGATCTCCACGGTCGAAGATCTGGGAAGGATCGCCACATGTCTGCTGAACGACGGCCAGTCCACAACCGGGCTTCAGATCCTGGCGGCGTCGTCAATTCAGGCAGCCACAAAGAATCAGACTCGCCGCATGACGACGCTCGCGGACACTCATCGACTGCATCGACCGTGGGGACTTGGCTGGAGAATGAACTGGCCCGACCACGCCACGAACTTCAGCGACTTCCTGCCTTCACGAGCTTTCGGACACTGGGGTGCGACGGGGACTATGATGTGGATCGATCCAAAATCCCGTCGCTGGTGTGTGATCCTGACGAATCAACCGTACGAAGAAAGCCAGTCTGTGATTCAGCGAATGTCCAACTTAATTTGCGCTTCCGTGTGGTAGCGGAAATGCTTTCGGTGTGACAGATTGTCGCCGAATGTTGACTCTGGCTGTTCAAACAACCAAACTGCCTTGCTGCAACTTGCACTTCGTCTGCTGATCATCTTCCGGAGGACTTTATGACGGCCGCTCCCTTTTCAAATGCTGACAAGATGTCTCGCCGCACGGCGGTCGCCGCCGCGGCTGCTTCCCTGGGGATGTTTGCCGGCGTGCCGGGGTTGCGTGCCGTTAACGGATCTCCGGCACCGCTCGCTGAATTGCCGAACGTGCCGGCCGATTTTCGAGTCCACAACAAACGGATCCGGCAGTCCGTGATGGGCTGGTGCTTTAATCCGATGCCCGTTCCCGATCTAATAGATCACTGCGTCCAGGTGGGTATCGAGGCGATTGAAGGAGTCGATCCACAGTTCTATCCGGCGGCGCTGGCCAAAGGGTTGAAGATTGCGTTGGTCAGCAGTCATGGCTTCGCGACCGGGCCTGTTGATCGAGCCCATCATGAGGTATGCGAACAGAAACTGCGGGCTTCCATTGATATTGCAGTGGAGTTTGGTGCTCCGAGCGTGATCACGTTTACCGGCATGCGCGTAGCGGGGATGAGCGACAAAACGGCCGTACAGAATTGTCTCGACTGCTGGAAGAAGGTCATCAGTTACGCCGAGCAAAAGAACGTGACGCTGGTTCTGGAACATCTGAATTCCAGAGACAGTTCGCATCCGATGAAAGGTCATCCGGGCTACTATGGCGACGACGTTGATCAGTGTTTTGATCTTGTCAAACAGATGGATTCGAACCACTTCAAACTGCTGTTCGATATCTATCATGTGCAGATCATGCACGGCGATATTATCCGTCGCATTCAGAGCGACCATCGTCTGATTGGTCATTACCACACGGCCGGAAATCCAGGTCGCAGGGAACTGGATGACGCTCAGGAAATCAATTATCCGGCCGTCCTGAACGCGATTGTGGCTACGGGTTATCACGGCTTTGTGGCGCAGGAATTTATTCCCACATGGTCAGACCCTGTGATGGCTCTACGCCACGCCGCGATGGTGTCTGACGTTTGATCGTCCGGTGGAATGGTTGCGAAAATGTGGCCACGGTCTGTGCGAGACGTTGGAAAATCTCGTCTCGGAGAGACGAGCCACATTGTGGACCGTCTGTCCCGGACGGAAATGGAAATTCTCGCGTCGTCGGTCAGCAGGACGGTTTATTCTTCCGCCTGGCCAAACTTTCTGATCGTTCGAGTCGGACGATTTCGGCTGCGGAAGGCTTCGAAATCTTCAACTTTGTATTCGGGCAGAACTGTGTTGATTCGCTTTTCGATATTCGTCAGCTCACCGCCCTGCTGCAACGTTACGAACGTGATCGCTCGTCCGTTTTCCGCGGAAGACAGGCGGCCCGTACGACCAACGCGATGAACATAGTCGTCGCAGTATTCCGGAATATCAAAGTTGATGATGTGCGAAATTCCGCTGACGTCGATGCCGCGACCCACAACATCCGTGGCAATCAACAGCCGAATCTCACCCGCCCGAAGCGACTTGATGACTCGATCTCGCTTCCGCTGAGGCAGGTCGCCGTGAATGGCGGCGATCCGATCCGACTTTAGACGTTTCGAAAACTTCAGGTGCAATGCATCGGCACCGCGTTTGGTTCGAGTAAACACAATGGCCTGGCTGGGCTTTTCCTTCGCCAGAACTCGCAGCAAAAGCGCTGTCTTGCGGTCTTCATCGACCGTGATGTAATACTGTTCGATGGTGTCGACGACCACACGGTCTTCTGACAGGTCAACCATCAGTGGTTCGACCATAAACTTCTGCGCCAGCTTTTCAACGGGCGCTGGCAGAGTTGCAGAAAGCAGCATCGTCTGACGTTGTTCAGGGCAGGACTTCAGAATCCGCTCAATATCGGGGCGGAAACCGATGTCCAGCATGCGGTCGGCTTCATCCAGCACGACCACGACCAGGTGCTGCAACTTCAGGTGCTGTCGCCGCAGCAGGTCGATGACTCGCCCGGGCGTTCCAATCACAGCTTGGGCACCGGCTTCGAGATCGTCAATCTGTTTTCCAATGGGACGGCCGCCGGTCGCAAGAGCGAATCGAAGTTTTTCGCCGCCCGCCAGTTTCATCGATTCAGCATAGACCTGCTCGCTCAATTCGCGAGTTGGCGCCATGACAAGAACCTGAACCTTTGGCTTTGCCAAGTCCACTCGTTCCAAGGCCGGCAGCATAAAGGCGGCAGTTTTTCCGGTGCCTGTTCGCGCCTGTCCGATGCAGTCGCGGCCGGTCAAGGCCACGGGAATAAATGCTGATTGAATAGGGCTCGGTTTTTCATAACCGATCTTGTTCAGTTGCTTCAGGGTCGAGGCCTTAAGCCCCAGTTCTTCAAACGTAGTTTCCAACAGGACTTCCAATGTATTTCCAAAATCTTCCGCCACTGAACCAAACCTGCAGGTTGCGCTGACCTCGTGCGATCCGCGAGGAGACTCACTTACAAAAGTGAGATCACAAACACCGAGCGATTTGCAGGAACCGTCGGGAACGAATGGCGATGCATTCCCCGAGGCACTTCTGTTGATCAACTCTATGGAATCAGCATGCCCCCGTCAACGCGCTGCCATCTTCCGCCGGATGTTGGAAGCAACAATCTTGCCTCCGGCGATCAAAGTAGCGATTGAGACAGGTACTGCCGGCCCAGAACTCGCTCGGAATGGCGCCGTTTACACGTACGTTGATAATTTGGAATGCCGTCGCCTCCAGGACGGCAATGGGCTGCGCAAAAGTCGGGTTAATAAGGCCTATTGATCTATCCGAGTTTTGTTCCGGTGTCGTCACGAGGCTCGGGCATGAGGCTCGGGCATGAGGCTCGGGCATGAG
>JBDNHX010000025.1:0-18871 GCA_041688565.1 Planctomycetaceae bacterium | reverse complement strand
GTGCCGCCAATCCAGCCCATAAATCGACTCATCTCACCATCAACCAGCGGTCTCAGTACTAGATGATAGTGATTCGACATCAACTGGTAGGCGTAAAGTTCCACGTCGTGAATCTTCAGTCCTTCGTGCAGGATCTGCTCGAAAGCAGCGAAATCCGCGTCCTTCTTAAAAATATCCGCACGGAGATTGCCACGATTCAGAGCGTGGTACAATCCTCCGGCTTCGTCAGCCCGTGGTGGTCTTGGCATCGCAGATTTCCTAAAGTGTCACCAGAGTCTACCAATATCCTAAGACACCGTAAACAAAGAGGCCTGACCCCTTTGACACGCACCATTTTTTCCGGATGCGCAGCGCTCGTCGCCTTTCTGCTCGCCGCAGGTCTGATCAATCACGGGCTTGTTGATTCAACGTTGCCCGTCGGACCAGGTTTGACGCTTGATGAATCCTTTAATATCCAGCAGGGCGTTTATCTCGTCGACGCTCTTGGCCAGCATGGTCCTTTGTTGCTGACCCCTTCCGTTGCGAAGGACGTGTTTGGCACTCAACGGTATCTGCCCGACCATCCGCCACTTGGTCGTATCCTGCTGGGCCTGTCGCACCAGTTTACTGCGTGGCTTATTCCAGGTTCGGAATCCACAGCGTACAACGTTCCGGCTGCGCGGTTGGGATCATGTTTCGCGTTTGCAGTGACTGTCTTTCTGATCGCCGAATTTTGTCGCACGCGCTACGGGACAGTAACGGGTCTCTGCGCGGCAGTGATGTTTATCGGCATGCCCAATGTGATCGGGCACGCAAGGCTGGCAGCACTTGAATCCGCGACGAATCTGGCATGGGTCGCCGCGATGCTGCCTCTGCTTATCTGGTGGACCAAAGAAAAACCTCCGACTATGGTTCAGGCGCTGGTCAGCGGTCTTCTATGGGGAATGCTTCTACTGACAAAAGTGCAGGGGATCTTTCTGCCCGTCATCGTCTTTATGTGGGCCGTGTGGCAATTCCGGTGGCAGGCGATTCGGCCGCTGGCTATTTATGGAATCACGGGAGCCGTAGTGTTCTTCGCCGGTTGGCCATGGCTGTGGCTTGATCCGGTCAACCATGTGCTACGATACCTTGGCCGCACGACTGACAGACCGACTCTTTACTGCTGGTACTTCGGCCAACGTTACGCCGACAAAGCCGTTCCATGGCATTTCCCCTTTGTGATGACGCTGCTGACTTTACCCGCCTGGACCATGATGGGCCTGGTTCTTCGACTTGCCAGGGCTCGTTTTGATCGAGCCGAACAACTCCTTCTGCTGTGCATTCTTTTTCCGCTCACGGTTTTTGCGGTGCCCGGAGTTCCTGTCTACGACGGAACTCGCCTGTTTCTGATCGTGATGCCTTCACTGGCTATCCTGGCCGGCCGAGGATTTGAACTGTGGATGTCGTCAGGCCGAACGGCGCGAGCCGCCTCAACATCGAACATGATTGTTCGTCCCGACTGGCAGCAGGCCGTTTGCTGGGCAGTGATCAGCATCATGCCGCTCTTCTGGATTCTGCAGCCGCTGGCAATTTCGCAGTACGGCGTTCTTGCAGGCGGAAATCGCGGCGCCGCATGGCTGGGTATGGAAGCCAGCTACTGGTCCGACGCGTTGAATTCAGATTTCTGGAAACAGGTTCCGGAAGGCAGTGCACTGCTGGTGGCTCCGGTGAGTCACCAGTTTCAGTTGAGCGACATCGAAGCTCTTGTGCCCATCGTGCAGCAGCGAAGAATTCGCCTGACTGCGTTTGCCTACGATCCTGCGGTTCAGACCGGCGACCTACTGCTGATTCACCGACTGGCCGATTTGCGCCCGGAACTCGCAGTCACGCCCAGGGATGCAACAGTCATTGCGAAAGCCAGCCATGCCGGCGTGACTTACGCGCGAGTCATCGACAAGCTGCCTGATTCAAAACCTCAGTCCGACTAAAGACCTCCGTCCCGGCGAGTGAGCGGTGTTCGCGGCAACTCACTCGCTGGCGCTTCGAGCCTGTGGGATTTCTGGAAACTCCTCATCACTCCTTTATCGAATTCAAAATTCGGGTCTCAGCACTCACGCACAAGTAATTGGGCAGAATTCGTTTAACTGTCAGGACGAGTCGCGAAGAAGATGCCGCTGATGGGAAATCCAACACGGTTTTGAAATTCAGGAGTTCACTTTTCTCACCGTTTTTCGTCAACCGGCAAGGCAGTTTAATGAACAGTTCATTTCCTGTCCCTGGCTTTGTTCAGAATTCCGAACCGGCAGCTTGCCAGAAACTCCGGTGATGTGAGAATTGCCCTCGTTTCCATTTCAGAGCGGTCGCAATTCGCGGCCCTGTTGAATTGTCATCCTCAGATTTCCCACAGGTCAACGTCATCACGATGTCAGTCTCCACCCCGCAAGAGCGATTCACGCAGGACGAAGTTCAGTCTTTTCGCAGCGAAGGCTACTTCATTGCGCGGCATCTGATTCCGACCGATTACGTCGCCACGATGCGACAGATCACTCAGCGAGATCTCGCGGCCCATCAGGGTGATATTGAATATGAAGCGGAGCTGAATTATCCAGGCGCTCCTGCATCACTGGACGCCGAAGGCGGAAAGACGGCGCGCCGCCTGCGCCAGGCCATCAGTCGCGATCCCGTGTTTATGAAGCTGGTACGTGAGCCCTTTATTCTGGACCGGCTTAAACAACTGCTGGGGCCGCATGTGGTCATGCCGCTTGTGCATCACAACTGCATCATGACCAAACAGCCCTGCTTCAGCAGCGACACGGGCTGGCATCAGGACACGCGTTATTGGGCTTTCACCACAGGAGAACTGGTGAATCTTTGGATTGCGCTCGGCCCCGAAACGCCTCACAACGGCTGCCTGCAGGTTCTCCCTGGCACCCACACCGGACCGGCTCCTGCTCGGCTGTTGGACGACGCTCAATTCCTGCGGACCGATCTTGAAGAAAATCGGCCACTCCTGCAAACCGCTCGCCTGGCAGAACTTCAACCCGGCGATGCTCTGTTTTTCCACGCACGCTGCTTTCACGCCGCCACACGGAACTACTCCAACGAATCCAAACAGTCGGTCGTGTTCACGTTTCGATCGTTTGACAATCCCCCGGTGCCCGATTCTCGTTCGGCTCAGTGGCCCGAACTGCTGCTGTCGTGAAGACTCGACCTTTCGTCTTCCGGGAAAGACAATTAAACTGCCCGCAAAGGTAAGCACCGCGTGAAAGCGCCGGGCAAAGCGGGCTCGCCGAAGAATTTTCCAGGATACGGTTGAATGTCTGACCCTCGGAATGGAAGCCGATTCAGAATCCCGGCCAGTCGTCGACTCAGCTGGGATCTACTGGCTTTTCGCCACACAATTCCGCTGTGCGCCCATGATCGGCGGATGAACCTGACCGGCATCGCGGAAGCACGCAAGGCCTCCGCACGGCGAATCTCCTGGCCGGCGCTGTTCATCAAAGCCTACAGTCTTGTTGCCAGGGAATATCCCGAACTGCGGCAAACGTGGTATCGGTGGCCGTGGGCTCACCTGTATCAGCATCCTTCCAGCGTCGCAACGCTCACCGTGCAGCGGCACGTCAATGAAGAGCCGTGGCTGTTCTGGGGACAGATACGCAATCCCGAAAGTCGGTCGCTGGCAGAAATTCAGGACGCGATTGACGTCTTCATGAACGAAGAACCTCAACGCATCTTTGCCAAACAATGGCAGCTGGCTCACATGCCAACAATCATCCGACGATCGATCTGGTGGTGGAATCTGAACGTGGAAACTCGCAAGCGAGCCACTCGAATCGGCACATTTTTTCTTTCGACACTGGCGGGCCTTGGCGCGGAAATTCAGCTTCCGCCGTCCGTTCAGACCGGCTGCCTGACGTATGGGCCACTGGACGACAACGGAACCGTTCGAGTAACGCTCGCCTACGACCATCGAATTATGGACGGCGCCCTGGTGGCTCGAATCCTGAACAGCCTGGAAGAAACGCTGAACCAATGTCTGGTGGCCGAATTGAGTTCTTTGAATAATTCCGCAGTCGTCAGCAAAGCCGCCTGAATCCACGGCAACATTTGCCACTGGTTTTCGCATCTGCTGCTCAATCGTGCGATTGGCAAAATCACCTCTGTTCTCAGACCGGCATTCTGTATAAAACAGAATGATCTATCGCTCTTGTTCTGAATGAAAAGGCAATTTCGCGGTGTCCGTGGATTCTGGAGGTTTGAAAAACGCCGACAACGAAGAAAAGGAACACCGGAAGGTCTCCTCCTCCCAGTTGCTGCGCCGCCTGCTGCGACTCGCCATGGAATACCGCGGACCGAGTGCCGTTGTGCTGCTCATGCAAACGGTCCTGGTCGCCCTCAGTCTCTCCACGCTGGGACTCACGGGACTGGGCATCGACTACCTGTCGTCTCAGGTTCTGAAAAACGCGGATCCTCCCCAGTGGCCCTTTGGACTGCATCCACCTGCCGCATGGAGTCCGGTCAACATCATCACTGCACTGTCTGCCGCCATCCTGATGGTCGCTTTAGCCACAGCGGCCCTGAAGTATCTGGCCGCCGTTGCATCGGGCGCGTTGTCTCAGCATATTTTGATTCGCGTTCGCACGGAGATCTATGCCAAGCTGCAGCAGTTGAGCTTTCAGTTTTACGATTCCGGCGAGAGCAGTTCGATTATCAATCGAGCTGCCGGCGATGCGAACAACGTCCGAAATTTTGTCGACGGTGTGATCATTCGGCTGATTACCGTGCTGCTGACGCTGACTGTGTTTTTGATCTACATGCTGAAGATGCACGTCGGTCTGACGCTCGCCTGTCTGGCGACAACGCCGCTGCTTTGGATCGGCGCGGCCGTGTTTTCAAAAGTCGTTCAGCCAGCGTATCGTAAAGCGAGCGAACTGGGCGACGTGATGATCCGAACGCTGGTGGAGAATCTTCAGGGGATTCAGGTCGTCAAGGGATTTGCCCGAGAAGACGATCAGGCCGACAAATTTCGGCAGGCCAACCAAAATATCCGGGATCTCAAGGAATCAATTTTCTTCAAGATCTCCACGTTTCAGCCAGCGATGGGTCTGCTGACGCAGTTCAATATGCTGGTCCTGATTGGCTATGGTGGCGTGCTGGTCATCCGTGGCGAACTGGCACTGGGAGCCGGTCTGTTTGTGTTTGCCAATCTGCTGCATGAATTTGCCAATCAGGTGTCTCACATCACGAATGTGGTGAACAGCATTCAGTCGAGCCTCGCCAGTGCCGAACGAGTCTTCGAAGTGCTCGACGCGCCGGTGCTGATTTCAAGTCGGCCTGATGCCCGGCGGCTTCCCACCATTCAGCAGTCTATCGAATTTGAGCATGTGAGTTTTGGATATCATCCGGAAAAGCCAATTTTGAAGGACGTTTGCCTGACCATTCACGCAGGAGAATGTGTCGGTATCACTGGTCCCACGGGCGCTGGCAAGACGACTTTGCTGAGTCTGCTGAAGAGATTCTACGACGTATCGTCAGGCCGTATTTTGCTGGACGGAACAGATATCCGGCATCTGAATCTGGACGACGTGCGTCGAGCCACCGGGATTGTATTTCAGGAAAGCTTTCTGTTCAGCAACACGGTTGCTGCCAACATAGCGTTTGGCGATCCGATGGCGTCGCAGCAACAAATCGAGGAGGCCGCTCGCATTGCCTCTGCCGACGGATTCATCCGCGAGCTGCCTGATAGTTATGAATCGATGGTGGGCGAACATGGAAGCAATTTGTCCGGCGGTCAGCGTCAGCGCCTGGCTTTGGCCCGCGCGCTGTTGATTGGTCCTTCTGTTCTGCTCCTCGACGATGCCACAGCGTCTGTCGATCCGGAAACCGAACACGAGATCCGTGAAGCGATGGTTTCCGCCATGCAGGGACGCACAACCGTGGTGATCTCCAATCGGCTCAGCACACTGCGGCAGACGGATCGCATTGTGGTCCTTCAGAATGGTCTGATTGATGCGATCGGAACGCATGAGCAGCTGCTGGAATCCTGCAGTTACTATCGTGAACTTGTGGACCTTCAGACTCATGAAACGCCCATCGCTTTGCAGTGTATTCCTGCGGGCACTGCGGCGTGAAAATGATGTTTCGCCCTGTTTGGCGACGCCAGCAGCCGACTGCCTCTCGATATGCGGCGATAAAAATGGACGACTGGTTTTTGATCAACTGAATCTGCGAAGACAGCATCTGGTACAACAGCAATGGCTCATGTGACTTTGCCCGCTCGAACACTCACGCGGCATGTGGAACGCGAAGACGAACCACGTCAGCGACCGCTCGACTTCCGCCTCATCGCGCGACTCATGGATGCGACAAAGGCTTGTGGCAGCAAACGACACTGGCTGCTCGCATCGGTCGTGATTCGTGCCGTTCAATTACCGGCGCTTACCTGGGTCCTGGCGGCCGTCATTCGAGGCCCCGTGGCCAGTCATGATGTGGACGGAGTTATTAGGGGCTCAATTGGCTTTGCTCTGCTGGCGGTGTCCACGCAATTTGTAATGCACTTTCGTCAGCGGCTGGCTTTTGAGCTGGGCGAAAGTGTTGTCAGCAATCTGCGAACGCAGCTGTTCTGTCATATGCAGCGAATGCCCATGCGGTGGTTTCATACGAATCGCGTCGGGCGAGTCATCAGTCGTATGACATCGGACATGGAAGATATTCGAATCGGTGTTCAGGAAGTGTTTTATGTGACGCTGGTGCAGTTCATTCAAATGGGCATCGCTGCGACCGCCATGATCTGGTACGACTGGTCGCTGTTTCTGATCGTGCTCGGGCTTGCTCCAGTGATCTGGTTTATCAATCGGCATTTCCATCGACGATTGAGCGCGGCGCTGCGAAACATGCGAGAATCCTTTAGCCGCGTGACAGCGACTCTTGTTGAATCGGTCGTCGGCATCCGTGTGACTCAGGGATTTGTTCGGCATCAGGAGAACGCGGCCGTCTTTCATGAACTGGCGGCCGATCATTCACGGTTCAACACCCGCGTCCTCAAAACTCAGGGAACGTTTTTGCCGCTGCTGGAAATGAACAGCCAGATTTTTATGGCCGTGTTGTTGCTGGTAGGCGGCTATCGAGTTCTCACGCCGGGAAGTACGACCGAGATCGGTGATCTGGTTGGCTTTTTCTTTATGGCCAACCTGTTCTTTGCGCCCATTTCGATTCTGGGCAACCAATACAATCAGGCCATGACAGCGATGGCCGGTGCGGAACGGCTCTATCGACTTCTGGATACGGAACCCGAGTGGACTGATCTGCCAGATGCGATTCCGCTGAATGAAATCCGAGGCGAAGTTTCCTTTCGCAATGTTACGTTTGGATACGATTCCAATCGGCCTGTTTTGCATCAGGTGTCGTTTGAAGCCCGGCCCGGGCAGGTGATTGCACTCGTCGGCCATACGGGCAGCGGAAAATCTTCGATCATCAATCTTGTCTGCCGTTTCTATCTGGCCAATTCGGGCAAAGTTCTGATCGATGGCCATGACATCCGCGACATTTCCGGCCACTCGCTGCATCGCCGCATGAGCATTGTGCAGCAGCAGAACTTCCTGTTCAGCGGGACGATTGCGGACAACATCCGTTTCGCGAGCCCCGAGGCTTCCGATGACGACATTCGAAATGTACTGCGAAAACTGGACTGCGAAGACCTGCTTGTTTCCTTGCCGCAGGGGCTCCAGACTCAGGTAGGAGAAGGCGGGGCAACGGTGAGTTCCGGCCAGCGGCAGTTGATCTGCTTTGCTCGGGCAATGCTGGCCAATCCGTCGATTCTTGTGCTGGATGAAGCCACCAGCAGCATCGACAGTTCCACGGAATCGCGACTGCAGAAAGCTCTGGATGTTCTGCTGAAAGGTCGCACTGCGTTCGTTGTCGCTCACCGTCTAAGCACCATTCGCAATGCCGACCAGGTGCTGGTTCTGGACCACGGCCGAATCGTCGAACGCGGAACTCATTCCGAGTTAGTCACCCACGGCGGAATCTACGCAGGCCTGTACGAGAAGTTTTCGCAGCATTAGTGAAACGCAGTCCTGCGATTGTTGATGCGATTGTCCCTGCACCCCGCGCACGAAACAGACGCGACAGTGCTGTCCTCTTCTCCTTCCCCAGGGAGAAGGAAGCGAATTCCTGTCCCCTCTCCCCTGCGGGGAAATGGCAGGGTGAGGGGGGGCAGATTTTGGATTTGAGATTTTGGATGTTTGATTTGAATTGGTTGTGAACACAGTTGAATCGCAGGGGAAGCCCCCTCATCCGGCCTGTCGGCCACCTTCTCCCCCGCGGGGGAGAAGGACGTGTTTATTGGGCCTCACTTAGTGGCGTGAGGGGCTCTGCGGTGAGCCGCGCGTCACGGCGTGGATGGGGACTGAATCGCGGTTGCTGATTTCGATCGTGCGGGTTCCGGTCGATGCTTTAAAATATTGGCGGCGTCTTCCAGTCTGCGGGCTACGGCCAGCAGCGTGGCTTCATCATGCAGTCCGCCGGTGAGCGTGCAGCAGAGCGGACGCGGCTGTGGTTTGATGTCGGCCATGACCACAGGCAGCGCCATGGAGGGATGGCCGGTGAGATTGGCGATCCCGAGGTCATCTCCGCCAATGTAGAGATCGACCTTCTGAAACACGGCCGCCATTTGTTTCATCAGTTCATAGCGAGCTCGGGAGGCCTGCAGGTAGTCGATGGCCGACACAAAGTGAGACGCGCGAAAAATACCAGCCCAGGAATTCAGACCGTCCAGATTTCCGCTGCGCGTGAGTTCCTGAAAAATGCAGGCGGCTTCCACATCCAGCATGCCGGAGATTGTCCATTCGGGAATATCACGCGGCAGTTCCACGTCGACCAGAGTGATTCCCATTTGTTTCAGCAGATCAAGCGCTGCCTGGTCCGCAGGTGTGGTTTCACAGTTTGTCACGCGACCGATCCGCAGCTTCTTCAGCTCAGCCTGAACTGGCCACTGAAACCAGCGATCGACCGTCGTCGGGTCAGCCGGATCGCTTCCATGGATGGCATTCAACACGTAGCCGCAATCGTCGGCGGAGCGAGCAAGCGGGCCGAGCTTGTCCATGGTCCACGACAATGCCATGCACCCAGCTCGGGAGATTCGCCCAAACGTTGGTCGAAGTCCTGTGATACCACATCGACGAGCTGGCGAAATAATGCTGCCGAGTGTTTCGCTTCCCATGGCGAATGGAACAAGTCCGGCGGCCACTGCAGATGCGGAGCCGGCTGAAGAACCGCTTGAGCCCTGTTCCACATTCCAGGGGTTCTTTGTCTGACCGTTGAACCACTGGTCGCCCATGGCCAGCGCGCCAAGGGACAACTTTGCGACAAGCACTGCGCCCGCTTCTTCAAGTTTTCGAGCCACCGTGGCGGTTGTTTTCGTCTGCTGTTCACGAAACTGAGGTGCTCCCCAGGTTGTTGGATAGCCTGATACACCAATCAGGTCTTTGGCTCCCCAGGGAATCCCGTGCAGCGATCCGCGATCATGGCCTGCACGAAGTTCACGGTCGGCCTGTTCCGCCTGTCGCATGGCCATGTCTTCGGTCAGCGTGACGACGCAGTTGAGAACCGGGTCCTGTTGCTGCAACTGAGTCAGGCAATGTTGAGTCAGCTCGACGGATGTCAATTGTCCGGATCGTAGTTTCTGGCCAAGCTGTGCGATCGATACGAATGACAAATCGTCGGCCGGTGAAGGCGATGAAGGAATGTCCGAAGCTTCAGACAGCCATGGTCGGATGTTGGCGTTGCGTGATGGCGAATCCTTGTCTGCCATTTCCGGATCGAACCGAAACGAGGGCAAGGTATCGAGAGGAATCGACAGAGCTCGGATCTGTTTCGATTCTTCTCGAATTGTTTCCAGCCGATTCGTCAGCATGGCTCGTTGTTCATCGGTGAGAGTGATCCCGGCGACCCATTCGGCACTGGCAATCTGCTGCGGCGTGAGAGCGGTGGCTTTGGCCGCTTCTTCCGCGAGTGCCCTTTGAAACGTCACGTTGCCGACGCCCAGCAGTCCCAGTGTTTTCAAGATCTGTCGGCGAGCGAACTGTGGCATGTGATGCGACCTCTGGAAGATTGAACTGGAGCGGTTGGCGTGGAGCAGTTGAGGGACTTATCGGTGGGGATGATGAGTCTGGTGATTGCAACTTACACCGGCAATGGGTGCCTGAAGGATTGAGGCTGGAATTTTGTAGAATGCGATTGCGAGGAAAATCTGAACATGAATGCTGCACGAGCGGCCATGGGAATGGTAAAACTAACATCCTTGATGGAATACCCATTTTGATCGACAAGACAATTGTCAGGATAAGTTGCTCATGGTTTTGATTGCTGACTGGAAAAAATCCACATTTGATCCTCAAAAGGACATCGAGATCGACAAGATCTTTCGGCTGGCCATTAAGCATAACTGCTCGGATATTCATCTTCAGGTCGGTCGGCCGCCAGTGTTTCGCATCCGAGGTGGTTTGCGTGACCTTGAGATGGCTCCCATCACCGAAAGTCAGATGATTGAACTGACCTTTCCAATGATGGATCAGCGCAACCTCGACATCTTTCACAAGAATGGCGGGGCCGACTTTTCCAAAGTGATCCTGATCAGCAACGACCCATGGCGATTTCGAGTCAATTTGTTTACACAGCTGGGCAAGGTCGGAATGGTGGCTCGAAAAATTGAGCGATCGATTCCACCATTTGAAGGGCTGTACCTTCCGCCCTGCATGGTCGATCACTGCAAATACGACCAGGGAATGGTGCTGCTGGCCGGTGTGACGGGGTCCGGGAAAAGTACGACGATTGCGTCGATGCTGGACTGGATCAACCGCAACATGAACAAGCATATTCTGACGATTGAAGACCCGATCGAATTTATTTACACGTCCGACAAGTGCCTTATCAATCAGCGTGAGATCGGGCAGGACGTGATCGACTTTCACGTGGCCATGAAACATGCGGTGCGCGAAGACCCCGATATCATGCTGGTGGGTGAGTTGCGAGACCGCGAAACTTTCGAAACCGCGATTCACGCGGCCGAAACCGGTCACCTGGTATTCGGAACGATTCACGCTCCAGGTGCCCCTGGCTGCATTTCACGTATTCTTGACTTGTTCCCGTTCGACATGCACAGAGCCATTCGAGCGAGCATGGCGATGAACATGAAGTGCATTGTGGGTCAGAAGCTTCTGAAGACCATCGTCGATAAGCCGCCGCGAGTTCCCATCGTGGAGATTATGACTTTCAATCCCACGGTGCGAAAACTTATTGTGGAAGAAATGGATGAGAAGCTATTTGCTGCCATTCGAATTGGCAAGACCGAAGGCATGCAGTTGTTCAACGACAGCCTGTATGACTTTGTCACCCGCGAATTCGTCAGCCGTGAAGCAGCATTTGAAGTTTCACCGAACGTGGAAGAGTTGAAGATGAAACTGAAGGGCATCGACGTCAAGGGCTCCGCGATTCTATAGCAGAACGCGTCTAGACGACTTTTGATGTTTCATTCAATGTCAGGCAGACTTCGACAAGAAGTGATTTCATTAAAAAGCCCGTCTCCTCCTGGAGGCGGGCTTTTTGCGGTTCATCGACCGCAAGTAAAAAAATGCCAGGATTCCGGGAACCAGACAACCCCTTGAAGCAGTCCAAGCCGAGTTCCCGCGACGTTTCACCCGTGGCCGACAGGCCAGGTTTTTCACTCGCCCTGGCCTGTCGGCCACGGGTTAAACGATTAAGTCAACAACCTGTACTGCCAGTGGTTTTTTAACCTACAATTGCGTGTTTCCGGTTTGCCACAAGGTTTCTGCGGCACAAATAATATGTAAATTCGGCGCAATCGGCACGATGTCTGTCTCTACGGCTGCGTCAAATGTCTCCAGGATATGCCCCGTGGAAAATTCCGGGGCCCGTGAGTGCTCCTCAATAATTTCTTTTTAAAACTGATTCGCCTGCATTTTCGGAAGCTCAGTCGGTCCGAATGGCATCGAACCAGCAACTTACTGAATCGCCTGAAACAGCCATCCGCGTTTCTGGCTTTGGTCCGCATAATGACAGCTCTGCAAAGCAGTTCCGAAGGCCATCTGACAATGCCACACGTTTTTCGGTTCCTGAGCCATCGAGTCCTGATTCAATCCACCTGCCTGCTCGCCACACTGCTGGCCATTCCTCTCACCGTCCAGCATTCACCGCAGCTGCAGGCTCAGGAAACTCCGGCAGCGGATGAGCCACCTGGAACAACGGAGCCGACGCCCGAGCCAGCAAAGCCGCCGTCCATTTCAGAAAAATGGGATCGGCTGATTTATGTTCCGTTTCGCGAACTGCAAAAGGTCTTCGACAATCAGGATGCCTCTGTAGTTCTGCCGTATGCAGAGTATCTCGATCTGATGAAACGCGCGATTAATGCGGTGCCAGTGACCACGGGCAATCAGGATGCAGTGATCACATCATCTTCGTGGTCGGCCGTCGTGGAAAAAGATCTGGTCCGAATCAGCGTTGAGTTCAAACTGAATGTTCTGAAATCCGATGGATGGGCCACGCTGCCTGTCGCGTTTGGAGCCGCTGCGATAGGCAAGGTCGAACCGAGTGACGGGACTGTGCTGCTCAAGGGCGTTGGCGAAGGTCAGTATGAGTTGCTGGTGAAAGGCGCCGGTCCAAAAACAGTGACGCTTGAACTTCTCGCCACGGTGAGAACATCGCCCGAAGATCGCTCGTTCACTATTCAAACGCCTCCAACCGGGATCAGCGAACTGGTCGTCACAATTCCGGAACCTGATCAGACAGTCAAAATCAGTCCGCTGCAGGTTCTGTTGCCAACGGAAGGACTGGCTGTTGACGGAAAGACTGTTGCGAAAGCCAGTCTTGGAGCCACTAATCAGTTTGAGGTTCACTGGAATCCGCGGGCGGGTTCAAAGCCCGTGATGGATTTGCTCAGCAGCGTCAGTAACCAGACGAGCGTTCGTATCGAACAGGGATTGCTTCAGTCGCGCACGGTGCTCAGCTATGAAATTCTGCGGGGTGAACTTCGCGACGTCACGATCCTCGTTCCAGCTGATGCTCGAATTATTGATGTGGTCTCAGCCGCCGGCAGAATTCGAGCGTGGGCTGCAGAAGCCGTCGGCGAAACACATCAGGTGGTGAAGGCCGAACTACTGGTTCCGGCAACAGAAACGTTTCAGATCGAGATTCAGACCGAGCGTGCAATTGAAGGCGATCTGGTGCAGCTGATTGGGAAATCGGCCGACGGAAAACTGCAGGGCGTTCATGCCGATGCTGTCGTTCGCGAAGCTGGGCGGATTGCAATTGTCACAGATCCCTCGCTGACGGCCGTTGTAAAGACACAGGTCGGCGTGAAGCAGATCGAATCGGGAGTTGAGCAGGCGAAAGGTGATCAAAACTTGGCAGCGGCCAACACGTGGGAATTTAGTGGAACCAGCGGTCAGCTGGTCGTTCAGCTCAAAGCTGTCGAACCGCGTTTGCTTGTGAATCATCAGATGCAGTATGTTTTCCGCGATGATGAATTGAGACTCCGTTCGGTTCTGAAGTATGACGTTGAACGAGCAGGCGTATTTCAGCTGTCGCTCAAAGTTCCGGAAACACTGACGATCGACAGTGTGTCGGCAGATGGAATGAGTGAGTTCAATGTGGACAAAGGCAGTGGGCGAGTCACCCTGTCTCTGACTCAGAAGCGAATGGGGGCCATTGAAGTCATCGTTCAGGCTCATCAGTCATTTAACGCAGCGGCGGAAAATTCCGAAATGGAATTGCCAACGCTGGTACCCGAAAATGTGGAACGCGAAACAGGAGTCATTAAAGCGTACGCGCCGGAATTTTTGGAAGTGATTACGGTCGATGAAAAGCTGGCCGGGCTGTTTCCGGCTCGTGATGCCGCGGCCGAACAGATTCCGAAGCTCCGCCATATAGCGTCGTGGAATTTTACGCGTCGACCGGTCACGCTGTTCGTTCGCACCACGCCTCGGCCCGCTCAGATTGCGACTTCTGTCGGCACAACGGTGCAGGTCGAGCCGGAGATTATTAAGCAGACGGCCGTCGTCACTTTTGACATCCAGAACGCTGGCGTTGACACTTTGAGAATCGCTGTGCCCGAATCCGTGGCGAACGAGGTGCGATTCCGGATGCTTTCGCCAGGCCACACGATTCAGCAGCGCGACAAGGCTGCTCAGGCAGAAGACGGCTGGGTCACATGGACTCTGGTTCTTCAGGAAGAAACAACGGGCTCGGTCCAGCTGGGTGTCGATTGGGACGTGAAGCTCACGCCGGAAGCAGCAACTGCTGTCGCTGGCACTGGAACAACGCCCGCTGATGTTAGTAGTGCCGGGGAGACTGCTCCCGCCCTTGCCGAGCAGACGCTGGTCGTGGAACCGCCGCGAGTGCTGGCTCCTTTTTCCGGCGATCAGGCCGATCGACGCCGAGTGACTTTGACGCAGACGCGTGGCGAGATCCGCCTGCTGCGTCATGAGTCATTGTCGATCACGGCCGATTCTCAGGGCGATACCACAGAAGCGATTGATGTTCGTGAACTCGAGCTGATGGAGCAGGACGGCTACCTGGCTTATCGTTATTTTGCTCAGCCTGCGTCAGCGACGATCCGCATTCGAAAGCATGAGATTCATGAAGTTGCGGCCACAGTGGTCTCGCGCGGAGCCATTGAAGTGGTGACCGAACGTCAGCCATTGGCCACTTGGCGTTGTCGTTACCGAATCACAACGAGTGAACGCCAGCGGCTGCGAATTGATCTGCCGATGGGCTGTGATTTGCAGGCACCGCTGCTGAACGATCAGCGGACGACAATTGAAAAGGCCACAGATGTCAAAGCGGCCGAGCAGTGGGAAGCCTATTATGTGAACATTGGTCGCGACACGACATTCGACGAAGAATTTCTGCTGACTCTGCAGTTCCGGTCGGCCATCGTTGAAGAAAGCGCGCGGCCGTATTCGGGTCGCGGCGGTGTTCAGAAACTTCGACTGCCGATGATTGGTGAGGCGGGGGGCTCCACAGTGGTGCAGCAATTGAAACTTGCCATCTGGGCTCCTGAAGAAATCGCGTTCCTCGGTGATCCGGATTCATGGACACAGGAAGGCAGCGTACGGCCTTCCATCATGAGTCCGCTAAGATCCGGCTCGGCCGACAGGGCAGCGGCTGAGATGGATGATTGGATTGATCCCGCGCAGGTCGTCACCGGTGATTTTCCGACTCAGGGCAGCGTTGCAGTCTTTCGAGCGGTCGGTCATCAGACGGAGATCCTGTTGACCTGGTGGAGCCGTCCGTTTCTGTTCTGGATGATCAGCGGCACGTTGGTTTTGACCGGCCTGATCCTGCGGCGCACATCGTGGGAAAACCGAATCACGCTCGTATTGCTGGCCTTGTTTGCCGTTGCCATGTTTTCGCTCAGTGGTGATAACTCGACGGCTCAATACATTGCGATGGCATGGCCTGGAATTCTTGTTGCGAGTGGCATTTGGCTGACAGGTTTGCTGACGGGACAGAAAAATGGAAACGGTGAGGCTCATTCCACCGGCACCGTAGTTCCACTGGTTATTCCGCCGAACAGTCCGGCAAGTCATCCGCTGACGTCGGTGAGTGCGGATTCAGAGAACTCGCTCACGGGTGGCAAACCGTCAGCTGAGGCTCGGCCAGTCGATCTCACGCCTGACGATGCGCGTTTGGACGATAAGCGTCCCAGTGATGATCAGACGGGAGGTGGCAAATGAGCAACGTGACTCGTGACCTCAACTCAATTCCACAAACAGCTTGCTCCGTGCCGTTCCCACCAAACGAGGGTTCGGCGATTTTTCAAAGTGCAACAAGGTGGTCTGGGAGGACCGCTTTGACTGCAATCATCGCCTGCCTGCTGTGGTTTGCGTTTGTCCCGGTGGTCACTGCTCAGGATGATCGACCTGCACTTGCCAGCGAACCCGGCACACGCACGGAAAAATTCATTCCGTCAGATCAGCTGGAAACAGTCTTTGATCGTGACCGGCGTGGCGTGATGATGAACCGAAACGAATTTAAAGCTCTGTTGGAAAAAGCAAGAGCCAATTCCGCGGCTGAAGATGTGCCTGTTTCTATCATCACCGAACATGCGACTCTGAAAGTCGCACCGCGAGACCAACTGGCCACGGTGCAGATGGAACTGAAAGTTCGTCAGTACGCGGAAGGCTGGCAGGTGCTTCGGATTAGAGCCGAAAATCTGCTGGTGGAGAAGATCGAAATCGACGGTCAACCGGCCCTGATCGGACGCGACCCGGCAGATCCAGCCGTGCTTGTGCTGGCTCACAACATGCCCGGTCAGTTTTCGGTCGTCGCCACCATGTCGACACAGCTGGCAACGTCCGGAAGCGATTTGACCGCCGCCTTTCAGCTGCCCGTTGTTCCGGCGGTAAGTCTGACTGTCGAATGTGCTGCCGGTCGTCATTTACTTGTCAATGACCTGAAGCTTGAGCGACCTGCGGCGATCGATGCGGCTGCGAATTATGTGGTGCCCGTTGGCAATGCGACCGACGTCCGACTCCGCTGGGTTGTTGAGCAGAAAGAAGCCGAAGCCCAGACGCTTGTCTTTGTTCGGACAGACGGACAGCTGCAGGTGCAGAAAGAAAGTCTGCGCTGGGAGAGCGATTCCCGGATCAGTGTCTTCGGCGGATCAATCAACCGCGTCGTCGCTCGTGTTCCCGCACGCCTGGAGATTACGAGTGTGGAATCGGCCGGGCTGGAAGCGTGGAATCTGGACGATGATCCTGACAATCCCGGTCAGACACGAGTGACTCTGACCTACCGCCAGCCTTTTACGAACGATCGTTTGATCCGGCTGAAAGCGGTCGCCTCAGCAGGGGAAGGCGGACTTCAGAAGATTCCGACGCTGCAATTTTCGGAAGTGACGGCTCACACGGGCCGCCTGATTGTGAATCACGAAGACGGACTGCGACTGGCATCGGAAGCTGGCGCGGGCGTGCGACCCATGTCGGCCGCAGAGCTCGGAATTTCGACCGATGCGTCTGTGTTCGACTTCTGGCTTCAGCAGTATGAGCTGCAGGTCGCCGCAATGGCTCGCGATCGCGAACTGTTTGCAGAATCCAGCGCGTCGCTGGCCATCGACGACACGACGCTCACGTTTGCCGCGTCGTTAACTATTGAAACTCTCAACGCCCCGCTGTTTGAAATACCACTGACGCTTCCAGCCGACTGGCAGCTTACATCCGTCACAGCCGATGGCCAGCCCGTTCCATGGAACGCAGGCAGCACGGAGACTCAGATTCTGGTTCGTCCGGTCAAGTCGGTTGCACCCGGGCAGATGTTGTCTCTTGTACTGCAGCTGACACGAACGATTGCGGATCCGGATGGCGAACAAAAACTGACGCTGCCCGTTGTCACGGCTGCGGAAACGACCATCGTGGGTGGCACCTATAAAATTCAGTTTTCGGATGACCTCACCGTGTCCCCACTGGCGCTGACCGGGCTGACGCCGATCGCTGGCAGCGGCACGGAACAGATCTTTCAGAATCCCGGGACAACGGTTTCCGGTGAGCTCTCGATTGTTCGCAGACCTGCGCGGCTGGCCGTGCGTTCGGTCCTGAGAACGTGGGCCGACAGCCGGCAGCAATCGTTGGATGCAGAGATCGTGACCGACGTTTTGACGGGCACAATTCGGACGCTCACGATTCGACTTTCGGAATCGCTTGGTCCTGACGTGCGTTTTGATGTTCGTAACGTGAGCCCTGTGCCGGGGATGGCTCAGACACGTGCCATTCGTCCCGTGTCGATCGTGGAACAGTCTGCGGGAACGCCGGCAGACGGCCTGCGTCCGTTTGTATTGAAACTCGATCACCGGTTCGCCGGTTCGCTGTCGCTGCATGCATTCGTTCAGCAGCCGCGGACTGACGCGGCGCCACTTGCGGCGCCGGTGATTCAGGTTCAGGAAGCCGTGCGTCAGCATGGCGTCCTGGTGTTTGAAGCCGCGCCGGAACAGCAGTTGTCCGTCGGGCCGGAGGTGCGGCTGATTCCCGGTTTGTTTGTTGCGGATGCCGGACTTGTGGATCCGCCAGACCCTGCGGCTGGTCGGCGAATTGCACTGACCTGGCGCTTCGTCCAGCCGGGCTATTCGTTTGCGGTTCAGGAAACTCGTTTTGTGACCAGCGCCGTTCCATCAGCCGTCTGCGAACAGGTCAACTATGTGTGTACGCTGAATGATTCGGGCACTGTTCAGGGATTGTGTTCCGCAAGGATTCGTGCGAGCGGCGTTCAGACTCTGCGATTCACACTTCCGGACGCAGAACGATCATTTTTGTGGTCGACGATGCTGAGCGATGAGCCTGTTGAGGTTCGCCGGGATGGTCAGGATTATCTGGTCGCGGTGCCATTGAATTCCGAGAGCCAGGTGCATGTGCTGACCGTGTTGTTTGAATCCGAGCCGCGTCGGGCAGGCATCCTTGGTAAAACAGACCAGGGGCCGGTCCAGTTTTTCATTGACGCTGGTGACCAGGCGACCGTTCCGTTGGACGTGCTGCAGCAGCAGTGGCGAGTCCATTATCCGCAGTCATCGTTGCTTGTCGATACGGACGGTCAGTTTCATCCGACGTCAGGTGTTGATCAGCCGGGATGGCTGGCCTCACTGTTCCACATCTCATTGCCCGAGGCCTCAGAATTGCCCGAGCTGCTGATCCCGCTCACCGTTTTTCTTTTGCTGCTGGTTGTTGTGACCGTGATGATCAGTCGCCGCCGCTGGAAAACTTTGGCTGCGGTTTGCTGCGTGGGTTTGGTCCTTGGGTTCTTCCTGATGTTGAGCACGGCGAAACGATTGCCGTTGCATGCAACGTTATCCAAAGTGACCAGTGAAAGTGCGATTGCCCCGCAAAGGATGCCTCATGGATTTAGTGCG
>JBDNHX010000205.1:0-1451 GCA_041688565.1 Planctomycetaceae bacterium | reverse complement strand
TATTTTTTCCGTCAGATCCATCCCCGCATTCGAAAACCATATCGGCTGCTGACGCACAACGGCGACTATTCTCTTCCCAGTGAACACGCAGCGCGGCTGGATGATTCGAAGTTGCTCCGTTGGTACACCACAAATCTGACTTGTCAGGACCCCAAAGTCTCCGCGATTCCCATTGGGATTCTGAACCAGCGGGCCAAGTCAAACAATCGCTTGGACCTGTTAGGGTTGATGAACAATTCCGTAGCCAAAAATCACCGGACGTATCTGAATTTTCATATTGGTGGTCCCACCGAGAAGGCCGAATACAAAAGTTATCGTCAGGCGATCCATGATCGCTTCTCAAACTGTCCGTGGGTCACAGTGGCAGACCGTGTTCCCCCACGCCAGTATCTGGAAGACATTGCCTCGCATCGATTCATCATTTCGCCGCCAGGACATGGGCCGGACTGCTATCGGCACTGGGAGGCCATGTATCTTGGTGCGATTCCTGTCGTTGAACGATCTGCAAGTATGCAGCCTTTTGAAAACTATCCGATGATTCAGGTGGATGACTGGGCTCAGGTGACGCCCGATTTTCTGCTCGAACAGGCCGACGAGATCAGCCGACGAGATTTCGACCGTTCCCGGCTTTTCTTTGATTTCTGGAAAGATCTGATCACGGCATGTTGATGCGTCGTCTCCAGTCCGTCCGCGACAGAATGTTCGCGTACATGGTGCGGAATCGTCTGATTTCCGCCAGATCCTGTGGGTTTCGGAGTCTCCGAGAGCTGACATTGCAGGAATGCTGCGGAAGTCTCGGCAGTCGCCTGATCGAACATGAACGCCCCAGGATTGTGGCCTGCCCCCTGCCAGCCAACATTCCGCGCCGTGAGGATCTCAGTCGTCAGTGTGGCCGCTATGAACGGTCGTTCTTTGATGTGCCCGAGCTGCAATTGCAGGCACGTTACAGCACCCGCTTGGAGAATTGCCGGATTCTGCGACATCGTAATGAATGGGGCGACGACTTTTATGTCCTGGTGACCGAGGACGATCAGCAGATTCCCTACAGCGGCACAGGCTTTCAGCCGGGTCACCGGGAGTTGCTTCGACGCGATGTGGTAACACGTCGCCTTTCTGAGGCCACCTGGATCATCACACATTCGACGCGTAACCATTACATGTGGTTGTACAATCATTTGACTCGGCTCATGCTGGCGGAAGACCTGAGTCTTCAGCAGTCGGTGCTGTTTCCGGAAAAGTCATTGCTGTCGACCGTGAAGTTAGAAACACTTAACCGAATGGGTTATGACTCACCTCAGTTTATTCAGCCAGACGATCAGGTTATTGCCGTGGACCGACTGAATCTGATGGAAGTGGACTGCTTTGATCCGTGGGCACTGGAGAGACTTCGCGAGCGACTCGGTGGCCCGCCGCAGGCAGCACCCACTCGACGAATCTACATTTCGCGGCAG
>JBDNHX010000204.1:0-18886 GCA_041688565.1 Planctomycetaceae bacterium | reverse complement strand
GCCGCTGGTCAGATCCACAATGGTCCGGACACCCAGCAGCGCCAGCAGGACAAAGCCGGCCAGATAGTTTCCGGCCAGACTTCCAAAAGTTCCCCACGCGAAAATTCGACCGGCGGCCGAACCAACTTCTTCAGAATGCGTAACAACACTTCGAATGGAAGGAGGAGTCACAAGGCTTAACAAAGTGCCTGGAAGAAAACAGACCAGGAACGAAGCGATGAAGATCTGGACCGTCAGAGGCAAAGAGGCGAACGGAACCGAACTGGTCAGCTGATCGGCAATCACAGGCATCAGAAACACCGAAAGGGCTCCGAAGAACAGTCCGCCAGCAATACAGAGCACCGGAGAAATTCGATCGGCCAGTCGGCCGGCCACATGATTGCCGACGGCGATCCCCAGCAGAAAGACTCCAATGATGGCCGACCATGTTTCCACGGACGAACCGATCACCGGGGCAAGAAGACGAAACGCCACTTGTTGAGCGATCAGCAGAGCCGCACTGGAGACAACGGCTACCGCGACAACCGTCGCCCGCCACGGCGACTTTACGAGAGTTCGTGGAGCAACCGCCAGTCGTGCCGGAACTTCGGACGCAAGGGTGGATGTCCCGGGCTGCGGAGCAGAAAGGCCAATGGCGGACATGTCGCGAATCCTGAATAACAATGAAAAATGGCGGAATGGTGGCGAGCGAACTCGCGCGGTGACTCCGTGCAAGTGGAGCCCCGGTTGAAAAACTTAGCCCGCCGCCGGCCGCTCGACCGCCGCAAAGCACATAGGAATTTGCGATGGGGCGGCGAAAAAAAACAATTGCCAGACAAGCTTGGCGGATGGCTGTGGCTTCATTGGTCAGGGGAATAGTGCCTGTTGAGCCTCAGGCTCTCAACGCAAACCGGGCCTGGCATGTCCGACATGCCAGGCCCGGAGCAGAGGGTCGCCCTGAAAACGAGGAGTTCTTCTTCACGACGTGCATTTCGCGGTGATTCCGTCAGCTCGCAGCGTGTTTGCGAGCTGACGTGACTGGCCCTTTCGGCCGGTGTTGTTTTTCATGAAGACGATGAAGACTGTTCTGAATCAGCGAGACACGTAAATCGCAGGGTCATCGATGATCACAGGAGTCGACCAGGTTGTTCCGTCGTTCTGGTTACAGGAATTAAAGAAGTGAGTCGCGAAGTACTCTGCCTGATAACCGTAGGGCGTGCTTGAGTACAAGTGATCGGAGGCCGTCAGATTCTGAACACCCTGCTTGCCATAGTAATGAACTCGCCCGTCGCCAGTCACGGACATTCCAAGAGTCCACCAGCCTGGAGACAGTTTCAGGCTCTTCACTTCACGACCGAGGTTATCACCGCGGATCAGCAGGACAGCTTCGTCTTCCTTGAATTTTCCATCATGGCTGCTGTGGAATTCAATGAAGTAGCCTGGCCAATAGTCTTCCTGCTTTCGTTTCTTCGACGTGAACAGGAATTTCTTTTCCGTCTCGGTGATCGTGGTCTTTAGATCGATTCGGTAACCGAAGTGCGAACCCGAACGGTTCTCCCATTGCTCAAACGGCGGCAGGTAAATTCGAGTGACGCAGTTTGGATTGCGGCTGGTTGCGATCGCCCCGACCTTGGAAGAACAGGCCATGATCAGGTCGTCCTGTTCCATCTTCCGTGAGTTTTGGCCAGGAACACCTGAGTTCAGAGTCTGAACCTTCAGGGCTCCCTTGCTGCCCGGAATTCCGTCCGCAGGCGTAGGAACTCGGGCAATGTGATCGGGCATGCCGCGTTTCGGGCTTTCGAACCAACGTTTGTTGCTGGAAAAACCGGTAGGCGACCGAACCTGCTCGTCCTGTTCGCGACTGGCCTTCGCGCCGTTGGGAATCCACTTCCAGTCTTCAGCTTCAAAATCGTCACCCACCTGATCCATCTTCATCCCTGTGCCCGGCACAATCTGAGCATGGGCATCAATAAAGAAGATGGGAATAGCGACAACGAAACAGGCGGCTTTAGCAAGCCGTAAAAGCGGCAACTTCATCTCGTGTGTGCCCCCAAAAAGTGAATCCGTTCAGAATGGGGAGGATTTCACATGCGGCATGCACCGCTGACTTGCATCCATGCATCGTCAGCTGGCACTTGTACACCGACAGTGAAAGGTTGCTGGTGAGCGTTATGCGGGCTTCGGCCTGTCTTCCATGACAGAACGGCGACCCCGCCTCGCCAGTCCTCGTTCCTTCAATTGGAGTTATCGGACTGGCTGTTGCAGGTGGCACAGCCATTTCCGTCCGTCTCCAACAGTCTTGAACAGCACGACCCCCATTGAATGGAATCATCGGCTCGTTCCGCTATTTTTGCCAAAACGACCCATTTCAACAGGCATGCGAGGGCACGACTCGGGGGAATGGGAAACTGCCGGTTCTCGGATCTGTATTTAACTTCCTGTGAAAACACTCGGAAAGTCTCTGTTCCTGGGATCCGAGTGGCGAAATGCCCGACACAGCATTGATTACGAGGCCCAAAGTCGTTAGATTGCTCGACTTCTTTCCGCCCAAGGCCGATAAACCGTCGAGTTTCATTGGTTAAGCGGTTGAAAGTGACCTGCTGAGGCAGGCTTCAGCGTCTGCTCATTCGTTTCTGAACACTTGATCATAGCTGCCTGATCTGGCGGCCCAAAGGATGACGGTTCCATGCTGGCGATTGGCAAAACATGGATGGCAAAGAAAGAAGTTGTCGACGAACAAGGCCGTGACTGGTTTGTTATCGACGCGGATGGACATATTGTTGGACGTCTGGCGACTCGCATTGCGACCGTTCTGATGGGCAAGCACAAGCCGACTTACACTGCCCATGTCGATGTTGGCGACTGTGTGATTGTGTTGAACTGCGAGCGTATTCGCTTCACAGGCAACTCAATGCAGCACTCACGAATTCCATATCTGACCACAAAGATGGCCAAGAAGAATTATGACCGCTACACCGGGTTTCCGGGTGGTCGTCGTGTTCGCTCGGCTATTGAGACTTGGGAAAAGCGACCTGATCAGCTTGTCAGCGAAGCGGTTCGCCGCATGCTGCCTAAGAACAAGCTTGGTCGACAGATGCTGAAGAAACTTCGCGTCTTTGTCGGCACCAATCATCCTCATCAGTCTCAACTGCCGAAGCCATTCCCGGCTCATCTGGTGCCTGACCGTAAAATTAAAGGTTGATTTCGGTCACCCAATATTTGTTCCTTGCCCGCTGCGGCCGACTTTTGATTCACCTTTTCCTTGCGATTAAATCCAATGAGTATGGATCCATCATCCACGGACGCTTTGGCAAACGAGCCAGAAGTTCCTTCTTCCCAGCTGCCTGAGCTGACTATTGGTTCAGGATCTGGCGCTGCATCATCCGCAGTTGCTGACCCTGCTTACCAGCCAACGATCCGCGGCAAGATTGACCGATTCGGCGTTGCGATGGGAACTGGTCGTCGAAAGACTTCTGTTGCACGCGTTCGTATCAAAGAAGGTTCTGGCTCATTCGTGATCAACGGTCGCGAAATGGGAGAATACCTTCGCATTGAACGTGACCGCGAAAGCGTCATGGTACCACTGAATGTGGTCGGCAAAGCTGGCCAGGTGGACATCTCCATCCGTGTTCAGGGTGGCGGCACAACCGGTCAGGCCGGAGCCATCATTCTGGGTATCGCTCGTGCTCTTCAGGGCATGAACCCGGCATGGCATCCCTCACTGGCAGAAGCCGGACTTCTGACACGCGACGACCGAATGGTTGAACGAAAGAAGTATGGATTCAAGAAAGCCCGCAAGAGCTTCCAGTTCTCCAAGCGCTGATTTTATGAGGTTTTTCCCTCATCCGGTTGTTCTTTGAACGTCGGTTTGACACTCATCCCTGCTGGATTCCTGTCCTGCAGGGATTTTTTTTCGACCAGCGGCCCGCGCTAATGTTCAAAGCGAAGTAAAGATTTCACTGCGACCTGCGATTCGTCTTCGGCGGAGTCGTCCGCAGCCATCCGGCAAACGCATTTCTTCCGCAGCATAAGCACTCGCTGTCTTCCGGGCATCGGAGTTTCCCCATGCAGGACGCTTATCAAACGCTGATCCTCCCTGACGTGCAACAGATGCTTCAGGAGGATGATCTCGTTGGACTCGCAGCCTTCTGCAAGGTTGTTCATCCGGCTGCTGTGGCCGAGATTCTTGAGGAGCTCGAAGACGCAGAGATCTGGAAGATTCTCGACCAGGCGGAACTTCCACTGCGAGTTGAGATCTTCGAGTACATCTCGCTGCGGCGGCAGACGGTTCTTGTGGAAACCCTGGATTCAGGTCGCCTCTCGAATCTGTTGGAATGGATGTCGGCCGACGACCGCGTCGACCTGCTCTCCGAGATGTCCGAGCTCCATCGCGAAGAAGTTCTGCGGCTGATTGCCAAGGCCGAACGAAACGACATCAGACGGCTGCTTTCGTATGACGAAAACAGCGCTGGGTCCATTATGACGACCGAGTATGCGTCGCTGCCGGCTCATATCACCGTCCGCGAAGCTCTTGCTCAACTGCGTCAGCAGGCCCCGAACAGCGAAACGATTTACTACGTTTACATCCTCAACGAAGCCAGAAAACTCGAAGGCTTTATCTCTCTGCGAGAACTGATTCTTGCGAAGCCGGAGACACGGCTTTCCGAGATCATGCAGCGCGATGTGATTCGGTTTAAAGTTTCCGAGCAGCGAGCCGTCGTGGCTCAGGAACTTGGCCGCTACAACTTCATCGCCCTTCCGATTGTTGATGAAGACGACCGTCTTGTTGGCATTGTAACCCACGACGACGCTCTTGACGTTGTGCAGGAAGAAGCCACAGAAGACGCCTATCTCCAGGGTGCGGTTGCTCCACTGCGGGACACGTATGAAGAAACTCCGCTGCTGGTCATTTTGTGGAAGCGCGGAATCTGGCTGCTGTTCCTGTCGATCGTGGCCCTGATGAACGCCCACGTGATTGATCACTATCGCCAGTCCACGGACAGCGGTGAGGCCGTGCAGGTGGGGCTCAGCAGCCTGACTACATTGATTCTGCTGTTCCTGCCTCTTGTGATGGCCAGCGGCGGCAATGCGGGTTCTCAGTCCGCCACGCTGTTCATTCGAATGTTTGCGCTGCAGCCTACCGAAACCAAGGGTGGCCCGGACCACGCCATGAACCGCGATCTGATCTTCCGCGAGTTTTTGATTGGGCTTTGCCTGGGCGTCGCGCTGGCTTCACTGGATTTTGCAGTCGCCTGGCTGTGGTTTGGTCGAACGGTGCCCGAATCGGCCGCCATTGCGACGACCGTTGTGAGCGTCGTGATTCTGGGAACCTCCGCAGGCACCCTGCTGCCGCTGATGTTGCGACGGCTTGGAATGGATCCTGCCATCATGTCTAATCCATTGATAGCAGCCATGGTCGACGTTTTTGCGGTTGTGATTTTTTACGAGATTGCGTCACTCTTTGTTGCCTGAAGCGACACGGCAGTCCGCCGACCGCGCCAACAAGATCAGCCCCTCGGAGATGACTGTTATGCGGAAGATTTGCCTGCCTGCAACGGTCACATGGCTTCCCCTGTTTTTGTTGGGATGCTCTCACGTTATGGCAATGCAGGCCAATGAATCGCCCGCCGTGTGGGGACTGAAGGCGGGCGACAGTTTCGTCATCAATGTGTTCATTGTGAAGCAGACGGAATTCACCGTTGAAGGACAACCGCCCGAGACCAACGAAACTCGCGATCGATTTGAAATCGAGTACACCGTGGCGACGATTCTGAAGTCCGGTGATGCTTTGATCACCGTCAGACTGAAGAGAGCAACAAGAGAAGCCGGTGATTCCACTTCGGAATCACTGAAAACATCTGTTTCCTCAGCCCGCTCGCTGGAAGAGCTTCGACTTCGCTTTCAGGTGGATATACTCGGGCAGATCACCGAGATTGATCGTCGCGACAAAGAGGCATTTCTTGTTGCGCTCTCCAGCCTTGATCCATCGGCCTGGCAGATGTTGCGCGACACGTGCTCGGACGAAGCCATCAGCGGCTGGTTCAGCCGACCCTTCTGGACGGCGCTCGCATCTGATCCCACGATTGTTGACCGGGAACCGAATGCGCCCCCGGTTCAGGCGACACCAATTCTCGAACGCGTGGAATCAATGGCTCTGGGGCCCTTTGGAATGTTGAACACCTCCATCCAGCTGCAGCCTGCCAAAGGTAAAGATGACGAACCGGGTTTTACCATTTCCGGAACCGGACGATTCGTTCCGCTGGTGGTTCCGGAATCACGGCAGGCGCAGGGCCGTCTTCCGTTTAAAGAAGTCACCGCAGAACTGGATGAGTTTTCGGGACGAGTGCGGCTGGCAAAGGCTGAGCCGCAGGACCCGAATGCACCACCAACTCGCCGCACGATGAATTTTCAGTCGATGGAGACAACCGCCAGATTCCATGGAAGCAGTCTGCTGCAAACGTCGCCCGAAGAAGAGGCTCGAAAAGTTTCGTTTCGACAAACCCAGATTCAGCTTTGGATCCTGGCTGAACAAACGGAGGGTCGTCGGGAAATGCCATTCGGAGTTCCCGGGCCGCTGGATGCTCGATGATCGTGCCCTGTTACTTGGTGGGAACTGGTTTGAGGTGGAGACGAGATCCTTCACTGCGCTCCGCTTCGTTCAGGAAGAAATCGCTTTCCACCCTGATACAATCTGCGAAGGATTTTCCGACTCTCAAGTGGTTGCAGTGGATGGCTATGGGCGTCAAGGTTTTCGCGATCAGAAGGACTGCGGACCTGCCACACCAAAAGGCTGTAGAACGGGCAGCAGTTGCTCATGCGACGCGGCTTGCCCTGCCGATTTTGGAAACGGAAATTTCTGCATGTTCACCGGGCTGGAGACGGAGTGAGCCCTCATGAAGTCACCTTCATGCAGCGAGCCTCGCAGGGAGGACAGGCTTTGGACGATGGTGACAACCGCAAGTGACAACGAGCAAACGCTCAGAGCCGCTACCTGAAGATTGAACCTGATCGTCTTGACCGGAACAGCTCGACGTCGTTGAATTTCACGCGATACGGCCGGCCACACTGATCGAACAGCCGCAGAAGATTCCGAAGCACCGGCCGGAACGTCGCGGAGCGTCGCCAGGACGTTCATCGCTTTCGACATCCCAGCATGATAGGTTCGACAGTCGCCGCATTGGCCCATGTGTTCGGCCAGCTGCGTTTCTTCGTCCACACGCAGGTCACTGCCGACATCCAGATGAATGAAGTGTCTTGCGTTCGAACATTCCATGATCCAACCCCATTTCCACGCCTAAGATTTCTGTCGTCCGACAGATCACACGAACTCTGAATTCAAGGTCTGTTGCAAGCTGCGAAAATTATTCCTCACCGTTTTGCGACAGTCGGGCATTTTCGCCTCTGCGTTCACGTCGTTCCCATGCCTCACGGAACATCTTGCGAGCTTCCGCCAGCCGCCAGCGAATGGTCGCCTCACTGCGATCTGTGATCGCCGCCACTTCCGAAGTGCAGAAGCCTTCAAGATCCCGCAGGATCAACACACTGCGATACGTTTCAGGAATCTCCGCCAGCACGACCTGAACTTCCTGCGAAAGATCAATTTCGATTCGAGGATCCACAACCGCAGGATCAGGCGAGCGATCTTCTCCGGCGTCGGTGAACAATGCCCAGCGTCCACGCCGCCGCACTTCTCTCAGATGATCATAAGTCAGGTTGACCGCCAGCCGAAACAGCCAGGGACCGAACCGTCGCGCCGGATCGAATTGCTCAATCCGCTCATAAGCCCTCAGGAAGGATTCCTGAACAAGGTCGGTCGCCAGTTCCAGATCGGGAACAAAACGCCGCACGACCTTCAGCACGCGTCGCTCGTACCGTAGAACGAGTTCCCCAAAGGCGTCAGAGTCCCCATTTCGGGCAGCATGGACCAGCCGTACCTCGCTCGCGGACGGAACTTCGCCAGTTTCCGGCGAATCCGCTGCATCCAGCGACTGATCTTCTGCGTCCGACTCGGACATTCTAAGCATTCGAAGGCCCTCTCTGCGTGTTTTACGCCTGACAGAACCCGCCTGTTGGAGAAATCTGGAGTTCGGCAGCCATTTTTTGCTGCCACCTGAAGTTCCATATTAGCCGACCGCTCTGGTTTTCGCTGCATGTGACCAGGGAAAGTTTGACACACAGGCGCTCTGTTCACCGTCGGCGATTGGACTACGATGGACGTCCTGTCACCGGAACTGCTCCGGCCGATGGCGTTGCGACGACGCAGGCCCATGCTTCTCACTGCCAGAATTCCAAAAGGATCGATTTCATTGACTCCGGATGCTCCCGCAATCACAAGAATTCTACATGACTCGGCACCCGGCTGGATGGCTGTTTCGCGAGGGGCCGCTCTGGGCCTTTCATGCCTGCTGATGCTGAACCTCATGGAGGTTTTTGTGTACTCCACAAGCGCAGCGGAAAACTGGCTGACCAATCTGCAGCCGCTGACGCAGTCGGCGGGAATCGCCAGCATGGCCATGTTCGCGACGTCTTTGCTGATGTTTGCCCTGCGACCTGCATTACCAGCCCCGGTCCTGCTCGCATCGATCGCTCTGCTTGCCATGTTTGCGGGCTTCATTGGCAAAGATCTGTGGCAGATTTCACAACACATGACTGACGCCACACGAACGACCGCGATGACGGCGCCGCTTGGCATTCTGATGCTGCTGGTGGTGACAGGCATGGGAATTCTGGCTGGCAACAGAGACTCCACACAGGGACGGTCGTCCTTCCTGTCCATTATCCTGAGCGCCGGGCTGACCCTGCTTGCGTTTGGAATTGTCACTGTGCAGGCGGGCCGGCTTTCGGACTCCCTGCCCGACACATCTGCCTGCGTCATAGTGGTTTCACGGTCAGTCGGCAATTCAGCAGAAGACCTTCCGGTGGATTTGAGTCACCGCCTCAAAACGGCCAGCCAGCTGCTGCAGGACCATGGCAAACTGCTTGTTGTTTTCGGAAGGCCGCCGGAGCCCAGTGAATCCGGATCAGATTCCGTGCGAGCCTTACTGCTTGATGCCGGCGTTCCGGAATCTCAAATTCTGGCCGATGTGGATTCCACCGATGCCGCCGCAGCTTTGAAGCATTTGGCCCGCTTGCCTCAATTGCAATCGGACCGGCCGATCATTGTGGTCGGCGACTGGTATGAACTGGCAAGAATTCGGCTGCTGGCAAAACGATTGAGGCTGTCAGTCACGGCCGTTCTCGCGGACGATCCGGATCAAAGGTCTGACTCTGGAATGCGCGTCGCCCAAGAAATCGTTTCTCTTGCCGCATGCCTTGTTGAACCGGCGATCCAGTTTTTTCGGAGCGCACCTCAATCGGCACCAGAAGTTGACGACGTGCGTTAGGCTCCGTCAAGCAAGACTGGCAATGATCGAAACAATTCGCGGCTATCGTCGCCAGACCCATTGCAGCACGAAAGCATCGTCGAATCGTGTCGACCCCGGGTTGTTTCGGAATTCGAGTTCCCTGCCAAAGGCATAGCCGAATTCCCAGGCAGAAATCCCAACCGCCGAGTCCGAATGTTCAAATCCGAGCATCAGTCGGTAATCACGATACGTCATCACCTGACCTGTGCCATTGGGAAATTGAACATCCCACGTCCCGCCATCCAGGCCGGCCGTCAGATAGCTTCGCCAGTCATCCGTCAAAACATAATCAATGCGTGGTCGGGGAAACACGAGATCAAATCGTAAGCCAGGCAAGAAGTGATCGTGCAGCGAAACGCCGACAACCGGAAGAACAGCGATGTCATCCCTGTCCAGATAATCAACGCCGAACACAAAATCGGTTGTTCCATTGATGTGTACCATCCCAACCGCGTGGCCGGGAAATCTCACACCTTCCCGAGCGCTGCCTTCAAAGTCGCTGAAGACTCCGATTGTCGCGGCGAGGTCATAGCTGAATCGGTCTGACAGACTGTCGCGACTCTGGACTCCGAACACAAAGTCGTATAATCGCGGCGGAACCGGTGAGGATGTTGGCCCGCCCAGCAGATGCATTCCAAAGCTCCCTCCAAATTCCGTCCGCTTTCCGCGCGGCCCGTATGGCGAACCTTGAAAACTGAGCCAGCCGAAATCGTCACCGCTGCCCGGCAACCACGACCATCGTGCTTCATTCTGGCGATAATTGGCGTATGGCTCTTTCGACAGCCGTCGGAAGGAAACGCCTTTCGCTGTATCTTCAGGCTCCTTCAGGCTTTGAATTTCTTCGGATCCGTTGGGAATCCCCGACTGCAGCGCGCTGCCGGACGGATCGTTCGGTGGGTCATCTTCCAGAAAGACACTCTCCTGCGACAGTGGCGGAGAACGTCCATCAAAGACCGCTTCCGGAGCCGTCGTCTGAAAAAGGGAAGTCGTCTGCTCGGGGTCAGAGGAGTTTGGAACGGATTCGCGTTCGCTAAGTTCTGATGGAGCCCCGGCATGCTCGTCTGTTAACTGGCCTTCAGCGGACTCCGGTGTTTCCAGCAGCGCAGCGAATCCTGAATCTTTTTCACGCCCGCGAGCCGAAAGCTCCGAGGCGCAGCAAAAGATCACGAAAAAAACGCAGGTCAGAAAACGGCCTGGTCGGAAAACACAGCGTGTCGTTTTGCAAACTTGCAACGACTTGTCTCCTCTCCAGGCTACTGGGACGCAAAATTTATTATTGCCCGCTCGACGCAACGATTTGGGAATCAGTTCAGGCCGAAGTGGCTGGCACCGAATGTTCGGAAATTTTCCAAATGTCAGGCACAGACGTGAGCGAAACAGCATGTGAAAGCATGCGGCCGTCAGTTGGCGATGCGGCCGTGGCCGTAATAACGATCCCTCGCCATCACTCTCCCGCATGAATGTTCTTTTGTTCCGGCATCGCAGGCAAGAGCGGTTTTCTGACGTTTGTCCGGCAATCCGGCAGTCCGGCAATTTTTGCCGGTCGGAAAGCGGTTTCAGAATGTCGGCCGGCCTCGCGCTTGGATCTTCTTTATTTTCGGGCATACGACCGATTGGTCGCCTATGTGTTTTCCGGGCACGCTGAGCGATCACCGCGGTCAGGTCGCCGCTGTTTTGGCTTCTGTTGGGAAATGACCGGGGGTCGAGCAAGTGGCTCGCCCCCGCCCCAATGGCAGTCACTTTGTAGCGGAACGCGCCAAGCGTTTCGGGAATTTCCGTGCAAAAACCGCATACCGAAAGCCTTGGCGGCTTCCGCTACAACGATTCCCTTCCAAAGTGAGTGCCATTGACCCGCAGCCGTTCCTTCGCCCACTCGGGTTTTGATTCCGCTCCAAAGTCAATTCGTGCCGCGAGCCTGGCTCATCCGGCGGCGGCAGACTGATTTTGGTTGCGGCCACAGACAAATGTCGTGACACTATGCGGGCTCCGTCAGTCCCCCGCGTTGTAACATGAGAATCCAAGCAATGAATTGCCATGCTTCTTTCTGTGCCGCTTTGTTTTTGGTCATGAGCTGCGGCAATGCGATGGCCCAGACCTTTACGAACTTGACTGCCGATCGATTATTGTCTCAGTGGATGCTGCCCAACGGAGATGCCGTGGAAAAGGGATGGCAGATCGAAACCGACGGAACTTTGCATCTAATCGGCAAGGGCGACAACATCATTACCAGGGACGAGTATCAGGACTTCGATCTGTGGTTTGAATACCGCATTGCAGAAAAAGGCAACAGCGGCATCAAGTATCGCGTCCAGAAGTTCGGCTCTTCATGGCTGGGCTGTGAATACCAGATTCAGGACGACTCAGGGTTCCCCAATCTTCCTCCAAAGCATTACACCGCATCGCTGTACGACGTGATTGACAAATCCAGTCCGATCTTCGAACGCAAATACGCCGCCACCGGTGAATTTAATGTGGGGCGCGTGATCGTTCACAACAACCGCATCCGTCACTGGATGAATGGAAACCTGATCATCGACGAACTCGACCATTCCCCACGATTTGCGGAAGCGATTGAAAAAAGCAAATTTCAGAGTAGTGAAGGCTTTGGCCGCAATCCTTCAGGCCGACTAATGCTGACTGACCACGGCAGTGAAGTCTGGTATCGGAATCTCTACATCCGGCGTTTGTCGTCAACCGTTTGCGTTCCATAGTCGCCGGAATCAATTTTTCCCACGATTCGTGACGACGTTCCTTCTTTACGCCGGCCCGGGTCAGCCCTGGTTCTGAACGTTCCCGCTAATCCGGGTTGTTCTGAAGGGGGAATGAAAAATGCGATTTCCAATTGCCGGTTTTCACGAACCAAAGAGTTGCCGTGGCTGTCTGTCGACAGTATACTGCTCGCTCATTCGTACAAGCGCAAGTGGCGAAATTGGCAGACGCGCTAGCTTCAGGAGCTAGTGGAGTAACATCCGTGTGGGTTCAAGTCCCTCCTTGCGCATTCAATCAAACGTCGCGGTTACGCCTGCGACGTTTTTTCATGCGCTAACGATTCTCCCGATCCGGGGATCTCGCCACAATAATCGGCCGGCTGGACATCAGATCCTAACGGCTTACTGACGACTGGCCAGCCGCTTTCCGAGCATTGTCGCTATGAAAGTTCTCATCGCAGAAGACGATCGATTCACTCGCGAAGGGCTTGCGGAAGTCCTGGAGGGTGAAGGGTATCGAGTGGTTGCAGCGGTCGATGGTTCTGAGGCCATTCGGCTGTTCCAGCTGGAATCGCCCGACTTTATCTGTCTCGACATCATGATGCCTGGCCGCAGTGGTTACGAAGCCTGCCGGGCGATTCGCGCGCAGTCGGCCGAGGTTCCGATTATTTTCATCAGTGCCAAGGCTGAAGAATTTGACCGCCTGGTGGGCTTTGAGCTGGGGGCTGATGACTTCATTGTGAAGCCGTTCAGCGTCCGAGAGGTTGTGGCACGCGTGCGAGCCGTGGCGCGTCGCTGCTGTGCTCGCCAGCCGAACGTGCCGGCCGAATTCCGTATGGGCGACCTGAAGATTATTCCTGCGGAGCTGCGGGCCAGGCGACAGGACGAAGTGATTGAGCTGAGCCCGCGCGATGTTCGCATTCTGCAATTGCTCCATGATCATGCCGGAAAAGCGCTCGACCGCAACACCATTTTTCGGATCGGCTGGGGCGAAGACTATTTCCCGAACAGCCGGACTCTGGATCAGCATATTTCCCAGCTTCGCAAGCGGATTGAGCCCGATCCAGGAAATCCCACGCTGATCCAGACAGTGCATGGTGTCGGATACCGCTTCGAAGCCATTCTGCCCGGCGGACCCAAATGAAGAAGCGTCGCCGAGCCCTGCAGTTTGAATCGGAAGTCAGCTGGTTTGTCCTGGTCAGCATTCTGGATATTGTCATGACCTGGCTGGCTTTGCGGTTCAGTGCCGAAGGACGGACCACAAGTACCATTGTCGAAAGCAATCCGGTTGCGCAATGGGTGCTTGCCCGCTGGGGCATCCAGGGGTTGGCGGTCTTTAAACTGGCGATGACAGCCGTCGTCGTGATCATCGCCGAAATCGTTGGCCGGACGAGGCCCCAGACGGCCCGTTTGCTGCTCGTCGGCGGCATTCTTGTTGTGGGCGGCGTGGTCGTTTACACAATGCGACTACTGTTTCTGCACCGATGACGCATCTGACCCCTGACGGCATCCTGAAGCAACTTTGCCTGAGGTTTAGGCACGGTTATACGGGCGGTTACCTCAGGATCTGCCTTAACAGTGGTATTCTCAAAAATTGCCGGACTGGCACCTGAGTTGCAATTGTCAAATTTGCACCGGAACCAGTGAAAGGCGAAAGCCATGGGCACTCCGGAGTGAAAAACGACAGCAGGCCAACTTTCGCCTGACTGGTGGATCGTGTCATCTCAACGATTCTCCTTTTAAAGCTTCGGCCGCGGTCTCTCCGTCCGCTGAACCTCATTGGAGTTGCTATGTCCGGAGGCAGCGTTCTAATTGTCGACAGCGATCGGAATTCCGTTCGCCAGTTGACAGACCTGATGTCTGACCTCCCGTTGCAGGTGTTTATCGCCTTCAGCAAAGGTGAGGCTATCGATCTGAGCCTGAGGTCGCGGTTTGACCTCTGCCTGATAGCTCATGGACTTGTTGACGGCAACGGTCTCAGTCTGTTTGCTGACGCTCTGTATAAACGCAGTGGCACAACGGGTGTTCTGTTGTCACGGCATGCCGACCTGCGGGTCATCGTTGACGCGATCAATGCCGGTTTCTCCCATGTTGTCGCCCAGCCGATTGAGCCCGACCAGATTCGAATGATCCTGGCAAAAATGTTTCCGGATCTCAAAGGACTCTGTGACGATCCGGCCTGTCATTGTGAAAGGCGAGATTTGATGCAATCAAATGGCGAAGCTCCGGACCTGAAGTCCATTGCCTTACTGTCCATGTCAGCGATTCGCCTTTCTCTGACGACAGCCGACCTGATCCGAGTCATTCGATCGGTTGATTACCCGTTCGCCGGAAAGGAACGACTGGAATATTTCGACAGAGATACTTTGGAACGAGTTGTCTGCCTCGTCCGCCGCTGGAGCCAGCAACGACTTGCCTCAAGCGGTAAACCGGTTTCTCATTCCGCATCTGAAACAGTCGACGAGTACTCAGAATCGAACATGACGACTCCGATGAAGGTGCCTGCGTAAGTTGCATGCGACATTCAGCGATGTCCAGACCGCCAGCAGGAGTACGACCCGCACCCATGCTGGCATCTGAAACACTGCTGTTCGTCAGACGTCGCTTTTCTGATTGAGCCTCTTGCCTCTCGCCAAACCAGCATCACCGTCGCGGCTCAGCAGTTTGCCGGTCGTTCACGATCAGCGGTTGAACAGAAACCCGGGGCTGTTAATCAGAGCCCACATCAGATCTTCGGCCGCCACTTTAGGTTCGCCGGCCGCTGCAAAGTACTCCAGCGTGCGAGCTGTGTCGTCCGCTGAAGGCCGACGGCACAGAGCCGCCAGATAAATGGTCTCAATCAGCTGCTCACTGGTCGCACCCGCAGCGATGGATTTGGCGATGATCCCCTGTGGATGAACGATAGCATCTCCGATCGTCGGGCCGTTGACCATATTCAGAGTCTGACCAAGGCTGACATCGCTGGTGCGTTCGCATTCGCAGGGTGACTCACGAGGTGCTCGGCCGAACATGTCCAGAAACGCTACCTCGACGTCCGAATCCGGCAGCTCAGAAGCCCGGAAGCCCGCGGGAACACCGGGAAGTGCGCGGGGAGCCCCGGTTGCCTGAATGATGGCGTCATACAACTGCTCGGCCGACAATCGACGAGGCAGTGCGTGAGAAAAGTTGATCGTGTCGTCTTCGTTCCACTGACTGGTTTCCAGACTGCGCTGGTACGTGGCAGAGTTGCAGATCGTCCGGATCAGTTTTTTCAGATCATAGGCGTTGGCCACAAAGTCTTTGGTAAGAGCATCCAGGAGCTCCGGATTTGAAGCCGGATTTCCCGCGCGGATATCGTCCACCGGATCAATGATGCCGCGACCGAAGAAGTAGCTCCAGTACCGATTGACGATGCTGCGTGCGAAGTAAGGATTTTCATTCGCAGTCAGCCACTGAGACAGTTGCTCACGGCGCGTCCCCCCGGCGTCCAGCGCGCCGGCATGCTCGAAGGGAAATTTAGGAGCCGCCGGCTGGTTGGTATCCGGATTCAGAACTGCAGCCGGAGAAGCCATGGTAAAGATGAATTCGTCACCATCGGGCAGCGGCCTTCGTCCAACGTCCGCGAAGTAAGCTGACAGCTCGTAGTACTGTCGCTGAGTCCATCGTTCGAAAGGATGGTCATGACATTGATTGCAGTTGAATCGCGTTCCAAGGAATACCTGAGTCATGTTTTCCATGACCAGCTTTGGTTCCCGTGCGATTCGAAAATAATTGGCTGCCGGATTTTCAAAAGCACTGCCACCCGAAGTAATCAGCTCTTCCGCAAATTTATTGTACGGCTGATTGGAAGCGATGGACTGACGAATCCAGTTGCGGAACGACCACACGCCTCGTTCGGTCACGGCCTTGCGACGATTCAGCAGCAGGTCGCTCCATTTCAGTGTCCAGTGTTCCACATACATCGGGCTCGACAGCAGCTGCTCAACCTTTGCCGTTCGTTTGGCAGCCGGATCGGTCGGATCAACCACAAATGCCAGAACTTCCTCGCTCGTCGGTGGCACACCGGCGATATCCAGCGACACGCGACGCAGGAACTCAGCATCGTCGGCGATGCCGGAGGGCAGAATTTTCATCCGCTGCAGTTTGGCATTCACCAGGGAGTCAATAAAGCTGTGTTCGGTCTGCGGAGCCCATTCGTAACCATCGCGATTTCCAAGAATCGAAATCGGTGCCGCCGCATAGTTGCCTTCAAACCGAACCAGGGCCGCGGCCTCGCCGCGCTGAACAGCAGTAATCTGACCCTGCTTTGAAACGGTCGCCACTTCAAAGTTGCTGGTGTCAAACACCGCCTCACGAGTCACGTCCCGTGTTGTTCCGTCACTGTATTTCGCGATGACGACCAACTGCTGCTGGTCGTGTCGCAGCTGCAGCATCGGGGTTGGTGGGAAGATTTCAATCCCGGTGACTCGAGCCACATCGTCTTTGTACTGGCAGCCTTCCGCAATCCACTGTTCAAGAATTTTGTAGTACCGTGACTGCTCATCGAACAGAAATCCGCCTTCATGAGGAACACCTTGAGTCGGCTTGAGCAGCATCAGGCTCTGCGAGGGCTCAGAACGATTGAACCGGCGACCGGAAATGTCATCAATGAGTGCTCGATAGTCGTAGACAGAGTCATAACCCCGCAGCGAAAGTTTGAAACCGTTCTTGCCAGCCTGTGAACCATGACAGGTTCCCTGATTGCAGCCGACCTTACTCAGAATGGGATTCACTTCGCGAATGAAGTCCACATTCACAGGGTCAGCCGATGTCACGTGAACGGGAATTTCAGCTCGCTGACCTTCCGCTTCCACAAGCACCACGCCCTCCCCCGCCGCGACCGGAGCCACGAAGCCCGATTCATCGACCTGGCAAACCGGCGACTGCGTTGACAGCGTTGCTTTATGACTGATGTCAATCCGCTGGCCGTCACTGGTCACACCGGTGACCAAAATGCGACGTGAGTCGCGGATCGACGACAGCGTCAGTTCCGCCGGAAAGACTTCGATGCCGGTAAAACTGCGGCCTGCGGGAACCACATCAGCGGCCGCGGCAGGAGCAGGCTCATCGGACTGTCCCTGAGGAGACAGAACAAGCGTCGCAGCCACCAAAGCGGTGAACTGCCAGGAAACTCTTATGAGGTTGATCATGAACGATCTCTCTTCAATGGGCAGGATTTTCATGGGGCAGGATTTTCAATCCGTTTATCCCTTGCCGCAGCCAGGGACCGTAGTTGTCCGGGTCTAGTCGCCGCCAGCCGCCGGTGGGCTCGCGGGGGAAGCAGGTGTAATCGGAGCCGCAGGGAATGTGGAATCCACTGCACCCGTTTCGGCGTTACAAAGCCGGATCATGCCATCGAACCCGGATACCGCCACCTGCAGTTCGTCGGGTCGAAAGCTGACAGCAAAGACCGGCGCGGTCAGGCCTGGAATATCGACGATCTTTGCCGGATCTTCCGTCAGATAAACTCTTGCAGCGCCTGAGACAGCCGTGCTGGATCCCACAACAAATTTATTTCCGGAAGCTGACAGGTCCACATCACAAAGTCGACCGGGAAGCTTTTGATAGGCTCGCACAAGGTTGAAGTCGTCGCCAATCTGCCGAGCCTGCTCACGAAAAATCTTGTACATTCGCGGTTCGCCATCGGCCCCAACAGACAGCACCTGTTCCAGAGTGGGGTGCCGCTGCACATCCACAAGCCCGCCTTTCAGCGCGCCGGGAGTGATGCTGGTGATGTTGTCCACAAACTGCCCGCTGGCCACAATCGTCAGCTTCATGGATCGATCGCGACTGACACTGATCAGATGGTCGTTCTTAAGTGAAAATGTCGTTCCCTGAACCCAGTCGGAATGAGCATCCATTCGCATGACGATTTCGCCGGATTCCACTTTAGCCACGCGAACCCGATTGTCAGCACCCCCAAACGACACCAGCGAACCGTCACCGTTGAAGGAAATCCCAAACAGAGTGTCGTAGGAAACTGTGATGGAATGCAGCAGTTTGCTCTCAGCCACATTCCAGAGCTGGACTTCACCGAACAGAGAAGGAGTTCCTCCCGCAACTGCCAGCACCTGACCGCTTGGCGAAAAGGACAGCGATTCAATTCGCTGAGAACGGCCGACAAGGCGTTTCACCGGTGCGCTGCCGTCCAGCGTGTGGACCAGCACTTCATGATAACCGGAAACGGCCAGAAGCTTGCCGTCTGGGGAATAATCCATGGAGGTCACCACAGGCGGCGTGGCATACACAGGCGGATGTTCGCTGGTAATCGCCTGGCCGAGATCGGCTGGTGTGTCGTCTTCGGCTCCCTGAGCGATCCATGTGCGAAGAGTCAGCACCTGCTCGGACGTCAGAGGGTCCCCGTTGATCGGCATCTGCGGCTTTTCGCCAGACACGTATTGAATCAACACGCTGTCGTCGGGTTTGCCCGGCACAATCGATGCCCCGGCCTCGCCACCCTTCGTCAGTTCATTGACGGCGACCACCGACAGCCCGCCTTCGCGTTTTCCGTCGAAGTGACACCCCGAACATCTTCGCTGAAGAATGGGGCGAACAGATCGGTAGTAGCTGACCTTCTTTTCGGCCGGAGCCGCTTCCTGCGGTGCGGCATCGGAACGGGCCACCAAGGAGAAAGCGCCGAAAAGAGCCAGGAAAACAACGGGAAACAGCCTGTCTCGCATGCTGATCACCCTGAAAGAATCGTATGGAAGGACTGAATGAGGCGGGAACAGAGGAGCTCTGGAATTATCGCAAAGAGCCCCGGAACAAAACCTCACG
>JBDNHX010000203.1:0-6866 GCA_041688565.1 Planctomycetaceae bacterium | reverse complement strand
TCCGTAGCACAAATTTTCATGACGGTAGCACATCCGTAGCACAAACGGTAGCACACTTTCCCCCAGAGATGTGGCTGAAAACACTGATGAAACGACGTAAGTGCCAATGAAAAAAGGACTTGCGAAAAATCGCAAGTCCTTTTATTTGGAGGCGGGGGGAATTGAACCCCCGTCCTGTTGTCCCACAACCAAAGCCTCTACGTGCGTAGTTCGTTGATTAAGTCGTGATAGAGAGGTTCCCCGAACAAGACCATCTATCACCAGTCCATCACAAATCTCGCATCAGCCGTAACAGACGGTTGAACTGATGCCAGCCCAAATTTGCAACTGACGGTCGGCTCCTTAGGCGAAGATCCTTAGGTCAGCGTAGCCTATTTCTAGGCTGCGAGAGAGAACTGCGGTTTTGCAGTTATTGGTGATCGGCTTTTTACGAGGCCAGCTGATCAACCTCGGCACGCCACCCTGATTGACGAAAACCCAGTCAAATCCGATCGCCCCCGGTTTTCGCCGGTTCAGTCCGGCATTCTTTAACACACACCATTCTATCCGCCTGAATGCAGGAATGAAGGGGTAGTCACCGTAATTTTTCGTTCTAGCCGCGGATTGGGCAAAAGTGCCGAGGCCGAGTTTGTGGGCTCACTCGCCGCGTCCGGATGTCGTTGATAAATCCTTGACGATCGAAGTTGAGGCAAGGGCCGAAGAGGCGGCTGTTGCAAAGTTATTTGCCGAGCTGAAGAAGCAAACATCGGACGCGCCATGATTTGTGTAAAGGTCTCATTTGAGCATGCAAAGTACGATCTATATTGATTAACGACGCGGAGGGGGTGACAAAACCAGGGAATTTAGCCGGCCGAGGGCTTTTTTTGATCGTCTTCTGCTTTGATCGGGGCCGTAGGTTAAGATGCTGGCTGCGATGACCGGGATTCAGTTGTTGACAGAAAGATCGAGGGAACAGAAAATGGATCACGTCTTGAAGCCCGGTCGATATCGGCATTACAAGGGCAAGGACTACATCGTGCTGGGAGTGGCTCGGCATTCGGAGACTGAGGAAAAGCTGGTCGTGTATCGGACTGACTACGGTGATCGCGGGCTGTGGGTGCGTCCTGAGATCATGTTCAAAGAAACAGTTGAAATCGATGGCCAGATGGTGCCTCGTTTTCGGTTTGTCGAAGAAGACGCTACGCCTTGAAGGATCTCGTTTCGCCAACAAGCCAGTGCCCGCCACGTAACCTGGCAACTGCAGCCGCACGAGACACTGGAGAACCTTCGCTAATCGCATCAGGGCGACAGAACCGGGATCCACGTGACTTCCAGGCATCGTGTAGTCCCGCAACGTAGGGCCTCAGGTGACAGGTGCTGCCGAGCAACTGCGGACGCTCAGGGGGGCAAAGAATCGCTCAGTCTGGACCGTGAGCAGGCTCTGACTTCAGCGGCTGCAGTTCATTCAGCAATTGAGTCAGCTTTGCCATGTTGGCCGGTTTCACGAGATGGTAGTCGAATCCTGCATCCAGCGTTTTCTGGCGATCCTCTTCCTGACCCCAGCCGGTGTGAGCCACGATGGCAATCTGCTTTCCCCACGGCTCCTGACGGATGTTTCGACAGACCTGATAACCGTTCAACCTGGGAAGTCCGATGTCCAGCAGAATGATGTCGGGACACAGCTCGTTGGCGGCAGTGATTGCGGCTTCGCCGTCGCTGGCGATCCATGTCTCGTTGCCAAGGATATTGAGCATCGCTGACAGTGTTTTAGCGCCATCTTCATTATCATCTGCAATCAGGATACGAAGCGCAGATTTCTGAGGACATGAATCGGCGTCATCTTTCATCGCTGGCTCCCGCTGCCCTGTCACCAATGGCAGACGCACAATAAATTCGCTGCCTTTGCCGGCTCCATCACTTCTGGCCTCAACTTCCCCACCATGCAGTTCTACAAGACCTTTCACAAGTGAAAGCCCGATCCCAAGTCCTCCCTGTGACCGCTCAAGGGCCGACGTTGTCTGGGAAAACATCGTGAAGACGTGTTCCTGATGTTCAGGATCAATCCCAATCCCATTATCTTTGACGAAGACCACCACACGATCTTCTTTAGTCATGGCCGACAGTTCAATCTGGCCCCCGGGATCACTGTACTTTGCTGCGTTGTTCAGGATGTTGGCAAAGACCTGCGCCAACCGCATCGCATCAGCGTTCAGTGTGATCGTCTCGTTCGGCAATGACACCGTGAGTCTGTGATTCATTTTTTCGATGAGCGGCCGGCTGATTTCGATCGCACTTTCGACGACTGCGGACAGTGTGGTCAGGCTTTTGCGAAGATCCAGTTGATTTCTCGTAATACGGTTCACATCCAGCAGATCGTCCAGCAATCTTGCCATCTTCGCGACCTGGCGATCAATTACGTCCCGGCCCCGCACCAGTTTTGGGTCCGGCGGGCCGACGACTTTGAGAATCTGAACGGCGTTCCGAATCGGAGCCAGCGGATTGCGGAGTTCATGAGCCATCGTTGCCAGAAACGGGTCATGCGTCTGTGGGTTCAGATTCAAAATGTTCGCGGACGAAAGTGCGTTGAACGTGGATTTCATGAGGCTCAGCAAAGTTGTCGAATTCACTGTTGGCGACGACGCGCAGCTCGCGACATCCGGAGCGCCCGGCCAACAGCCTGAATTATCCACACAGACCCATGTGAATGATCAGGCCGACGACGGAGTCTTACGCTTCTGTCGCTCATTGGCAAGGGAACCGATCAGAAGCCGGCCTGCACGTTACACGTTGCAACCGCGGGCGGCAGTGAAGATCCTTCGCCAGCTGCTCGATAGCGGGGGACGTTCTGCTTTACAATAAGATGGATTGACCAGAGTCACCAGTCGTCCGTGAAGATCGACCAGATCGCATTCGGGTCTCACACTCAGTTACCCCCACGAAGTGACTCCAGACCAATAGACCAGACCAGTCTTCATGAACAAGGAATCCCTCACCGAGCGTGATATCTGCATTAAATACATCGTGCCGGCCATTCAGTCGGCCGGTTGGGATATTCAGCACCAAGTGCGTGAAGAGCACTTCTTTATCGACAGCCAGGTGTTAATGAAAGGGAAAACGGTCAAACGGGGGAAGCGAAAGTTCGCCGACTTTGTGTTGTCGTTAAAGCCGAATATGCCTCTGGCCATCATCGAAGCCAAGGACAACAACCACAGCGTCGGAAGCGGGATGCAACAGGGGCTGGAATACGCTCGAACGCTGGACATTCCGTTCGTCTTCAGCACAAATGGCGACTCGTTTTTGTTTCATGATCGATTGGCAACCGCTGGCACAGTCGAACAGGAATTGGCGCTCGATCAGTTTCCATCGACCGCAGAACTCTGGCAGCGATACCGTCAGGCCAAAGGGATCAACGAAGCGAAGCTCCCAGTTATCACGCAGGACTATTACTCGGACGGTAGCGGGCGAACGCCGCGTTACTACCAGTCGATTGCCATCAACCGCACAGTGGAAGCTGTCAGCAATGGACAGAAGCGAGCCCTGTTGGTCATGGCAACAGGTACCGGCAAAACTTTTACGGCCTTTCAACTCATTTGGCGACTCTGGAAATCCGGCAAGGCTAAGCGGATTCTGTTCCTGGCAGACCGAAACATTCTTGTCGACCAAACGAAGTCCAATGACTTTAAACCGTTCGGTTCGGCCATGACAAAAATTAAGGATCGCAAGATCGACAAGTCCCACGAAATCTACTTGTCGCTGTATCAAGCCGTCAGCGGTTCGGAAGAAGAAAACGACATTTACAGGCAATTCTCCCCGGACTTCTTTGATCTGATCGTCATCGACGAATGTCATCGCGGCAGTCCCGATGAGAACAGTGCCTGGAGAAAGATTCTCGACTACTTCAGTTCGGCCACTCACGTTGGTCTCACTGCGACCCCAAAGGAAACGGAAGACGTTTCCAACAGTCACTACTTCGGCGAACCGGTCTACACGTACTCATTGAAGCAGGGCATCGAAGACGGCTTCCTGGCCCCGTACAAAGTCATCCGCATTGATTTCGACAAGGACATTCAGGGCTGGCGTCCGCAAGCAGGTCAGGTCGACAAGCACGGTCAGGTGATTGACGATCGAATCTATAACCAGAAAGACATGGATCGCAATCTGGTCATGGAACAACGCACGGCCCTCGTCGCCAAGAAGGTGACCGAATTCCTCAAGGCGACCAATCGCTTCGACAAGACCATCGTGTTCTGCGACGACATCGACCGTGCGGAAAGAATGCGGAAAGCCCTCGTCAACGAAAACGCCGACCTTGTCGCTCAGAATCACAAGTACATCATGCAAATTACCGGCGACAATGCGGAAGGCAAAGCTGAACTCGATCAGTTCATACAACCGGAAGAAAAGTATCCGGTGATCGCGTTTACCTCGGCACTCATGACAACCGGCGTTGATGCCAAAACCCGCAAGCTGATTCTTCTGGACAAGCACATCAAGTCGATGACGAAGTTCAAGCAGATCATTGATCGAGGCACTCGGATCGATGAGGACTATGACAAGCTGTACTTCACAATCATGGACTTCAAGACGGCCACAGAACTGTTTGCCGATCCGGACTTTGATGGCCATCCTGTCCAAATCTACCAGCCCGGCCCGACAGATCCACCACTGCCGCCAGACGATGGAGAAACTGACACATCGGACGGCGATGGCGTTACGGGAACAGGCAGTGGCTCAGAGAGCGGCACTGGAACTGGTGGTAACGGCAAGGAACCCATCCTCGCGGAACTCGAAGAAAACGGCGTTCTGATCGCTGAACTCGCCGAACATGTCGGCAAAGACTTTGACCCGTTCGACTTGGTCTGCCACGTGGCCTTCGACCAACCGCCCCTGACACGCCGTGAACGTGCCGACAACGTGAAGAAGCGAAACTACTTCGCCAAGTACGGCGAACAAACGCGAGCCGTCCTACTCGCGTTGCTGGAAAAGTACGCCGACGAAGGCATCGAAACCATCGAATCTCCCGGCATCCTCAAGGTTCAGCCGCTTGACAAGTTCGGCACACCAGTCGAAATAATCCGCCTCTTTGGCGGTGTCGACAAGTACCAGTCCGCCCTCAAAGAACTCGAATCCGCTTTGTATACACTCGTTAAGTGATTCCGGGAATTGTTTGCACATCCTTGGCAATTGCCTGAATCCTTGTTTTGACGTAGAATCCTTGTATGAGCATCACATCTAAACTCACCGCCAAGAATCAGACAACGATCCCCAAAGCCGTGATGGAGGCTCTGCAGATCAAGCCATCGTCCATGCTGCTCTATGAAATTGAGCCAGACGGACGTGTTCTGCTGAGTGCCAAGTCTGCGACGTTTGAAGAACTTGCCGACACGTTTCCCAAAAAGCGACCCCGGAAGCCGGTGTCCGATGATCAAATGAAGGAGGCCGTTCGGTCTGGTGCGGTGCGGCGATTCAGAAAGTCACAATGATGATTGGACTCGATACGAATGTCCTGGTGCGTTATCTGACTCGGGATGACGAAGCTCGATACCGAGCGACCATGAAACTGCTGACTCGAAAGACCGCCCGATTCTTCATTGCAGATCTCGCACTGGTGGAGACAGACTGGATTCTTTCAAAGTTTTACAACTGGACGCGAGACGAAATCGCAGACGCATTCGCCCGACTGTTACAGGTTCATAATCTTCAGTTCGAAGATGAGGATCGCATTCGTCATTCGCTGGCAGCAATGCGCCGAGGTGCCGATCTATCCGACGAACTGCTTGTGGCCATGAGCCGCAATCAGGGCTGCGGCGAGTTCGCCACCTTCGACGCAGCAATCGCCAAACGCCACACGAAATTCGCATTCGTTCCCAAAGAGTAATGGCGTTCTGACCTTTAGTTTCTGAACACCGAACACCGAAAACTGAAAACCCTGCATGGCGCTGAACTCCGCCACCATCAAATCCATCCAGGACATCATGCGCAAAGACGCCGGAGTGGATGGCGACGCGCAGCGACTGGGGCAACTCACATGGCTCTTCTTTCTCAAGATCTTTGACGACCGCGAGCAGGAATGGGAAATCACCGTCAAGAAATATCGGTCACCCGTTCCGGAAGAACTCCGTTGGCGAAACTGGGCCGCTGACACGGAAGGACTCACCGGCGACGGACTGCTCGACTTCATCAACAATAAACTGTTCCCTTCACTCAAAGGCCTGTCCCCGGAAGCCAGCCCGCGACACCGAGTCATCCACGACGTCTTTGAAGACGCCTACCAGTACATGAAGAACGGAACCCTGCTGCGGCAGATCATCAACAAGATCACGGAAAGTCTCGACTTCAACCGCATGGAAGACCGCCACGTCTTCGGCGACCTGTACGAACAGATCCTCAAAGACCTGCAGAGTGCCGGGAACGCGGGCGAATACTACACGCCGCGAGCCGTCACGCAGTTCATGGTCGATATGGTCAACCCGCAGCTTGGCGAAACCGTGCTCGACCCGGCGTGCGGCATTGACGTGCCGACCAACGTCCGGCACGACAACACACTGGCAAAACCGCTGGCCAGCTACGGCCCGAAAGATCGAGTCGACTGCATCATCACCAATCCGCCGTTCGGAGGCATGGAAGAGGACGGGATCGAAACCAACTTCCCGCAGAAGTTCCGCACGCGTGAAACCGCCGATCTGTTTCTCGTGCTGATCATGACCGTGCTGAAAGACGGCGGTCGAGGTGCCATCGTACTGCCAGACGGCACGCTGTTCGGCGAAGGCGTGAAGACCACGATCAAAGAGAAACTGCTGAGCGAATGCAACCTGCACACCATCGTGCGCCTGCCGAACGGCGTGTTCGCTCCGTACACCGGCATCAAGACGAACCTGCTGTTCTTC
>JBDNHX010000202.1:0-9562 GCA_041688565.1 Planctomycetaceae bacterium | reverse complement strand
CAGACAGCGCAGCTGCTTCGACAATAGCCGAGGGAAACCTTCGAGGTGGGCCTGTCACTCGCCCGCGACCCGTTGAACCGCCCGCCGTCCGGACGTCAAAAATGTTTCCTTCACGCCGCTTCTCACCGCGAATCGCCGCATGGATGTCCGGAAAACGAGGTAAACAGTGCAACGGATTCTGGCGATCATCGGGACCGTCCGGTTAAAGTCTGACGCTGTCAGATCCATCCATCTGCCCCGCGTCCCGCACTCCACTGCGTGCTTCCAGGGGCGTCAGACCAACTTTGTTGGTTTCACGGGAATCGGTCTGACAGAGCCCAAAAGATCACCGGCGATGCCACCGCAAGGCAGCCGCAATTCCTTCTGTTTCGTTTACCGACCGAGATGCTATGAGCCACGCCCGACAACCGCTGTTTGCAATCGCCTTGATGACAGGCCTTCTGACAATTGCATCAGGCTGTTCACAATCGGCAACACAGGCCCTGGAAGGCGGCGGCGCAGCGGATGCTCCGACCGCGGCCCCGGGCGGCCCGCCACCGGCACTCGTCAAAGTCGCAACAATGCGGAAGGACAACGTTGGCCCGGAATTTCGCGCCATGGGAAATGTCAGACCACGCCACTTCAGCATCGTGGCCTCGGGCGCTGACGGAATTGTTGAAGAGTTTCCCGTCGAGGCCGGCGAATATGTGACTCACGGAACACTGCTCTCAAAACTGCGGATGGAATCCACAGACCTTGATATTGCCGAACAGGAAGCCATCCTGAACGAACGGCGAGCGCATCTTGAAGAAATTAAATCCCCTCGCAAAGAGGATCAGGATGAAGCCCAGGCGGGGAAGCAGGCGGCAGACATCACTTATTCCAATGCGGCTCGGCGGCTTGAAGAACTCAGGGCACTTGCTCAGCGTAACGCCGCGAATCCAACGGAAGTCAAGGATGCCCAGGACAACGTAGAGACGGCCGAACAAACTCAGCTTGCCGCAGCGGCTGCTCTTGCCAGAATTTCCGTACCTCGTTCCGAAACCATCCAGCAGGCGGTTGCTCGCGTGGAAGCCCAGGAAAAGCGAGTGCAGTTTCTGAAGGCCGAACGTGAGAAGCGACTGACCAAAGCGCCGTTTGATGGCTTTGTCCTTGAGGAACACACTTACCTCGGGCAGTGGCTCTCCAAAGGAGATCCTATAGCAACGCTGGCAAGGCTGGATGAAGTCGAAGTCGAAGTTCAGATTGATCAGCAATACATTGATCAGATCATTCCGGGACGACCAGTGACGCTGGATGTTCAGGGCACGGGTAACCGCAATGGACAGTCTCGCGAATGGCCTGGTGAGGTGACGGCCATTGTGCCACGCAGTAACTGGAAAGAAGGCTCCCGCAGCTTTCCGGTGATCATTCGGATCGATAACGAAGTTGACAGCAGCACGATGCCGCCGATTCCTGCCCTTCGTGAGGGCATGATGGCGGAAGCCCGATTCAAGGGGGAAGAGGTTGAAGCCATTCTCGTGCCGAAGGATTCCATGGTAAGAACGTCGCGTGGCACGTTTGTCTATGTCATTAACCCGGGAAGCGGCGGTGAACCCATCAGTGTGCGGCAGGTGATGGTGACAACCGGCGTGAGCCAAAAAGCATGGATTCAGGTCATTGGCGAAGGACTCGAGGCCGGGCAACAGGTTGTTACTGAAGGGGCCGAACGACTGCGTGCGTTTCAGACAGTGCAGATCATGGAATAATAATCCGGATCGACTGCTTCTGCGGATGTTTCACCAGGGCCAGACAAGGTCATAAAAACATCCGCTTCGTCTGTCTTCTGATTAACTCATGCCGGCTGAACTGAATCAGCTCCATTTACTCTCACAGTGATCGTGTTATGGACCCAATCAGATTCTCAATCGAAAATCCGGTCAAGCTGACGGTGGGCGTCATCCTTGCGATGCTGTTCGGAACGATTGCCTTTTTTGCAACTCCGGTGCAGTTAACGCCTGACGTGACGGAACCACAGCTGACCATCACCACCATCTGGCCAGGAGCCAGCGCGCAGGAAGTTGAACGTGAAATCATTGAAGAACAGGAAGAGCAGCTGAAGAGCGTTGAGGGAATGGATGAGTTCAAAAGCGAAAGCACGGACTCCATGGGAACCATTACGCTCCGGTTTGCTGTGGGTACAGATCTGGCCGATGCCCGAGCTCGCGTGGCAGAGAAGCTGAACCAGGTTCCCAATTATCCGGATGACGCCCGCGAACCGGTTATTTCAACAGTTGATGGGAATGCTAACGCAATTGCGTGGTTCATTCTGAAACCGATTCCTCCGACACGTGATGATCTCAAAAACCTGATCTCGCAAAACCCTGAACTGAAGGAACCGCTGGCGCCGTTCATGGAAGGCAAGGGGCCAATTCATCTGCCTCGCCTGAATCTACTGACGGATCAATATCCCGTGCTGAAAACTTTCACGATGGGTCGGAACAACCCGGCTTTGATGCGGAAGTTTGCCGAGGACTATATAGAGGCGGCCTTTGAACGAGTCCCCGGGATTGCAAACGGCAACGTGTTTGGCGGACAGGAACAGGAATTCCGAGTCGAAGTGAATCCCACTCGACTTGCAGCTTTTGGCGTCACCATTGAGCAATTGCGATCCGCACTGGTGTCACAGAATCAGAACACCTCGGCCGGCGACATTCCCGAAGGTCGACAACGAAATGTTGTGCGGACTCTGGGTCAGTTCCAGTCACCCGAAGAGGTTGAAGAAACCATCATCGTCAACCGGGACAATTCTCCTGTGCGCGTCCGTGACGTGGCCACGGTGGGGCTCGCCTATAAAAAGCCTGACGGCGTCGTGCGACAAATGGGACTGAACGCTCTGGCCATTAATGCTCAGCAGGCGCCGAACACCAATATTAAAGAAGTGATGGGGCCACCGCGAGACGATCTGGATCTGGATAAGGATGGCGAGATCACATCGCTGGAACTCGCAGAATGTGTGCGTATTTATGGAAACAATCTGCGAATCGCCTGCGAAGAACTGAATCTCGGGATTCTGCAGACCAAAGGTTTGTACATGGAACAGGTCTACGACCAAACCATTTATCTGGATTCTGCAACGGCGCTGGTTGAGAGCAATGTTTACACGGGCGGAACCCTTGCGGTTGTCATTCTGCTGCTGTTTCTGCGAAGTCCAAGATCGGTCCTGATCATTGGCCTTTCCATCCCTATCAGCGTGATCGCCACGATGCTGTTCGTCAAGATTTTCGGACGCAGCATTAACGTCATCAGCCTGGCGGGAATGGCTTTCGCCGTCGGCATGGTCGTTGATAATGCGATCGTGGTTCTCGAAAATATTTATCGTCATTTCCAGATGGGGAAAACTTCGCTTGACGCTTCCGTGGACGGCACGCGTGAAGTCTGGGGCGCGGTGCTTGCTTCGACTCTGACAACCATGGCGGTCTTTGTGCCTGTGATCTTTGTCGAAGGGCAGGCCGGTCAGCTGTTCCGCGATATCTCCATCGCGATTTCCTGTTCCGTGGGCCTGTCGATGCTGGTCAGTCTGACGGTCATTCCCGCGGCGGCCAACTGGCTGCTGAGCGGACAGAAAACGGTCAGTCTGGAATACGATACGGGGTTCAGATTTTCGGGACTGTTTGGGCTGATCCGCCTGGCCCACTGGACAAATGAAGCATTCAGCCGCTTGTTACGTTCAATGATGACAATGCGGGGCAGCTGGTTTATTCGGTCCCTGATTGTGGTTGTGTTTGTGGCAGCATCCGCACTTGGCAGTCGATGGCTTTGGCCGGATACAGAATATCTGCCAAGCGGAAACCGCAACCTGATCATCGCCATTCTGCTTCCGCCACCCGGTTATAACATCGACAAGATGATTGAACTGGGGGAGGGCATCGAACGCCAGCTGACTCCATATTGGAATGATGAACCCAAACCAGGCCAGCCTCGGATCAATGACTTCTTCTTTGTGGCTCGCGGCCGCATGCTGTTTCTGGGCGCAAAGGCTGTCGATGAACTCCGCGCGGCCGAGCTGATTCCGATCCTGTCCAAAGCAGCCGGATCGCAGCCGGGTGTCATCCCAATTGTCAGCCAGTCGAGCCTGTTCGATACCGGTCTAAGCGGTGGACGAACGATTGACATTGAAATTACCGGGCCCGATCTCGAAGGCCTTGTCGAGGAAGCTCAGAAGGCCTTCGGATTATGCATGCAGGAATTTCCCATGACAAAAGGAAATCAGCTGCGTCCAATTCCTGGCCTGGACCTGTCGAGCCCGGAACTGCACGTGGTACCGAAACTGGAGAAGGCTTCTGAATTAGGAGTCACATCAGCATCACTTGGTTATGCTGTCAATGCACTCGTGGACGGGGCGTTTGCGGGAGACTACTGGCATGAAGGTCGCCGCATCGATCTTGTGATTTGCGGGGACGCCAATTACGCCAGTCACTCGCATGACCTGGAGAATCTCCCTATTCGAACGCCGTCCGGGCAAACGGTTCGACTGTCTGCCGTTGCCGATGTGCTGTTGAGCCGCGGGCCGGAGCAGGTCAATCATATCGAGCGTCTGCGGTCCATCACCATTCAGCTGAAGCCTGCAGAAGGGGTGGCTCTGGAGACCGCTCTCAAGACCGTGGACGAAAAAGTTCGTGGCGTGCTGATGCAGTCCCCCCGATTCCAAAGTGGGCTCTATCAGGTCCGTTTGGCGGGAACGGCCGATAAACTGGCGGACACGTGGTTTGAATTGAAATGGAATATTGCCCTGGCCATTTTGCTGACCTATCTGCTGATGTGTGCTCTGTTTGAATCGTTCCTTTATCCGCTGGTGATCATGCTGAGTGTCGGTCTGGCCCTGGTCGGCGGTCTCGGCGGGCTGAGGATTCTGAACATTTTTAGTTTTCAGCCGCTGGACATGCTGACGATGCTGGGTTTTGTGATCCTGACGGGCACAGTGGTCAACAATGCCATTTTGGTCGTGCATCAGGCCCTGAATCTCATGCGAGAGCAAGGGATGACTTCCGTTGATGCCGTGTGTGAGAGCGTGCGGACACGAATGCGACCGATTTTTATGAGTACCCTGACAACAGTTTTGGGCATGCTTCCGCTGGTGGTGCCTCTGCCTGTCTATTCCGATGGCCAATGGATTCTGAGCATTGGAGCCGGAAGTGAGCTTTATCAGGGACTGGGAGCTGTTGTGTTGGGCGGGATGATTGTCTCAACAATCTTCACTCTCATCCTGATTCCTGCCGGATTCAGCCTCGTCATGGACGCCAAACAGGTCCTCGCACGCCTGGTGATCCGACGAAAAATCCCGGCAGACGGCCTTCGACCTGCGATGGTGGTCAAGGAGACGTGATTCAGAAGGGCGTCAAAGCATTGAACTTTGCCTCTTCACGCGAAGAACGGCAATGAACCGCTTTTCCTGATAGGCTGTTCCTTCTAGAATCCGCCGCTTCGATGGACTGAAGTAGTATATAAATAGATGTTGAGTCCACGACGGCTCGCTCAGAGGGAAAAACCCTCCTTTTAAGTCTGAGCGGTTGAATTGTTTCATTGGATGGAAGGAATTTCGAATGCAGGTCGCGATCACCTGTCGCCATGGCAGCATCCGCCCCGAACTGCGGGATTACATCACTCAAAAGGCCGAAAAGCTCGTCCGCTATCTCAATACCGTCAGCGAAATCGACGTGACCATTGAGTTTGAAGGTCCACGAGTTGATGTGGAAATGCTGGTTGAAATCGAAGGATTTCATACCATCGTGGCTCATGTCGAAGGCGAAGATGCCCTCGCGACATTCGACAAAACCATGCACAAAATGGAACACCAGGTCCACAAGCACAAAGAGAAGCACCGGGACCACAAGCACAAGACGTCTGTCACAGACGCTATGCTGCAGATTGAGGAAAAGGCTGCTGAAACTCCTGCCGCAGAGTGATTTTCGGTCACTCGCAGGCCGAACGCGCTTTTGCTCATAGAGACCTGCTCATAGAGACCTGCTCTGTCAGAATCCTGGCTGCCTGAGCCGCCGGGATCTTTGACTTCCTGCAGACCGGCGGCAAAATGCCGACTGCCGTTTAGTGTTTTTTCAGGCCGGGCAATCCCGGTATCTACTACCATTACCTTTGCGACCCTAAGATTGTCGCTCGTTGTCTGTTGAGAGAACTATGATGAAATTGACTGAGTTCGTTATTCGCGAAGCCATTCTCCCGAACCTTAAAGCCACAGGCAAGGAAGATGTAATCCGCGAGATGGTCGCCAGCCTCAAGGCTTCAGGAGCCATTAAAGCTGCTGACGAAGACGCCGTTGTGGCTGCCATTCTGAAAAGAGAAGAACTGGGTTCCACAGGAATTGGCAACGGAGTCGCCGTACCTCACACAAAGCACGCATCGGTTGAAAAGCTGTCCGCAACGGTCGCGATTTCTCGCGATGGAGTCGATTTCGCAAGTCTCGACGGCGAAGACGTCTTTATTCTCTTTCTGCTTGTCTCACCCCCAGACCGGCCGGGTGATCACCTGCGTGGCCTTGAAAACATTTCTCGCCACCTCCGCAGCCAGGACTTCTGCAACTTCCTGAAGCAGTCGTCTACGACAGCGGACATCTGGGACCTTCTGGCCGAAGCCGACGACGGCGATCGAGACGCGTAAACGACTGCGAAGGCAGAAACGGGCATGCGCCTCAGGAATGTGCCTGAACACGGCCATGCCCGCAAAGGGAGTTTGAGATGGAAGGGGAAGACGTCATCTGTCGCCAGGTCAAGGTGACACCAGAGCATGGACTGCATCTGAGTCCGATTTCCCAGCTGGTGCGTCAGGCCACAACTTTTTCGTCGTCAATCTCTCTGACTTTTGATGGTCGCAAAGCGGACGTCAAGTCGGCCTTTGATCTGATGCTGCTGGCTGCTCCCTGCGGTGCAATTCTCAGCCTCGAAGTCGCTGGCAATGATGCACCTGCCGCCGCCGATGCGATCTGCTGGCTCTTTGAACAGGGCTTCGTGATTTCAGGCCCCAGCATTTAGCTCTCCGGAAGCGACGATCCCAGACGCTGCTATTCTGCAACGACAGTGCCATGGCAATCACCCATCCCGAACTCTGTTGATTGTGGTCAGAGACTCACTGGGCTAAACTGTCCTTCTCGACCTGATCGCCGCACGCCTCTGGCCGCGGTTACAACGGAGCAGGGCGCAGACGAGTTCTGCAAAGCCAGTACGTTCAGTGGCATAAGAACTCGCCAGGGCCGTTTGTGATTGGCAGTTCAACCCTAACGACAGACGAAAGTGCCCGTACGAGCCTATGAAGGTTTTCTCTGGAATTGCAGTCTCGCCAGGTGTGGTTACCGGGCCGGCAATGGTGCTGGGGTCCGACAACTTCCGCATTCCTCGAAAGTTTGTCAGCCGCGATGCCGTCGACGCAGAACTGCAGCGATTCCATGTCGCCCTTGATCTGGTCTGCAAGGACATCAAGGGCAACGAACAGCTCGTGTCGTCGCAGCTGGGAGCGCAATACGGAGCCATCTTTTCGGCTCACCTTCAGATGGCGCAGGACCCACGACTGATACGTGAGGTTGAATCGCTGATTCGGGATCAATCACGTTCGCCGGAGTTTGCCGTCAGCCGAGTCCTTCGAAGCTATGCTGAGCAACTTCAGAAGATGGGCGACCGGTACCTGTCCGAACGTGCGCTGGACATTTTCGACCTGGAAAAGCGCCTGCTGCGAAAGCTTCTGGGCGAGAGTCGCGAAGAACTGCGAAACCTGACGGAGCCGGTGATCATTCTGGCTCACGATCTGACGCCCGGCGAAACGGCCACTTTGAATACGAAATTTGTGCTGGGCTTTGCGACCGAAGTGGGCGGCCACACCAGCCATACAGCCATTCTCGCGGGAGCCCTCGAAATCCCTGCGATTGTCGGGCTGGGTCGTTGCCTGGCGGGCATTTCAGGTGGCGAAACAGTCATCCTGGACGGCGACCATGGTCGCGTGATTATCGATCCAGACAGCGAATCTCTGACTCGAGTCCAGTATTCTCAGGCTCGCAGCCAGCGAGTTCGCGATCGACTTGGCGAAATGGGCTCTCTGCCAGCGGAAACCCAGGACGGGCGACGCGTCACCATCTGCGGTAACATTGAATTTCCCGAAGAAGTGCGTCAGTGCATCAAGCGTGGTGCGGACGGTGTTGGTCTGTATCGAACCGAGTTTTTGTTTCTGAGTGGAAACCGGGAACCGTCCGAGTCAGATCACTATGAAGCTTATTGCCGGGTTGTCGAGGCCTGCGGCGACCTTCCGGTGGTCATTCGCACGCTGGACATTGGAGCCGACAAGGTTCCTCAATTAATGGCCGACCAGTTCGCAGAAAGCGCGAACCCAATGCTCGGCCTGCGCAGCATTCGGCTCAGTCTGCGAAATACACCCATGTTCAAGCGTCAGTTGCGAGCCATCCTGCGAGCATCTGTCCATGGCAACGTGCGGGTCATGTTTCCACTGGTCTCGACGTTGCTGGAATTCCGGCAGGCGAAGATGATTTTGATGGACGTGATGGAGGATCTGGAGGACGAAGGCATCCCGTTTCAGCGCAATTTACCAGTGGGAATGATGGTCGAAGTGCCTTCCGCCGTGATACTGGCTGAAGAATTCGCAAGAGAAGTCGACTTCTTCTCGATTGGTACAAACGATCTAATTCAATACACTCTCGCCTGTGATCGCTCGGATCCGACGGTGGCCCATTTATATCGTTCAGGCGACCCGTCAATCCTGCGACTCATCCAGATGGTTCTTCGCGCCGCAGAAAAACACGGAAAACCCGTGACTGTCTGCGGACAAATGAGTTCTGATCCGCGGTTCATTCCGCTGTTGCTGGGAATGGGATTACGAAGTCTGAGCGCAACGCCTCAGGCAATCCCGAGGCTGAAGGAAGTCGTCAGAAACCTGTCGATTTCAGAAGCCGAACGAATTTCGCAGCACGCATGTTCGCTGGATCTGGCTCGAGATGTTGAGCACTATCTGCAGGGAGAGCTGTCACGGCTTTGCCCTGACCTTGTGGACGAAGTCGGGTTCTGAATGAACCGGCTTCCAGACGAACAATAGAACTTTGTGTCGGGCGACGTTCGCTCGACCACGGAAAACATGGAATGCCGGATTGAACCGGCGAAAGAATGATCACCGCGTTATGAATCCTTCCGAAACGGTGCCCACCCTGCGAACCTTGATCCCTGACACGGGCTTCAGGTGCGCAATCACGGTATCGGTCTCGGATTCTTCGTTCCCGACCCCTCCGAAAACTTACGCACTCAGAAGCATCTCGCGATCCATGTACGATGGCTCACGATTACAGCCAGCCATCGTCGCTCCGCATCGCGGCTCGTTGGAAAAAGGGCAGGGGACTCATATCCTGAGTTCCCACGCTGCCAGCTGCTCCGATCGAGACATGTGTGAAACCAGTGTTCGGGCCATGGATGCCATTACCGGACGACTCGATTTTGTCGAGCGTACCGGACATCCAACTTTGAACCTGCTTTCAAACACGTGGACACCTTCGTGCTTCACAGTGCCAGCGTTCCAGCCAGTTATTCTGAGCTGCCAT
>JBDNHX010000201.1:0-20264 GCA_041688565.1 Planctomycetaceae bacterium | reverse complement strand
TCAGCTTCACGGAGTGGAGTGAAAGTGTCGCCAACTGAATACTTATTCATAGGAACGACCTGCGTGTTTCATCAATGCCAACGACTGTTTCAGATGGCCGGTCTGACTTTTTTGGGTCTGATAATCGGTTGCAGTCGCCCCGCGGCCACAAAGGAACCTGTGGAGCAGGCAGCGTCATCAAACCACTCCGCCATTCCGCCCGAGGAGATCGTGACTTTTTGTGGAAACTGTCATCGGACACCGTCGCCCGAGACTTTCCCCAAAGACGCATGGTATAAAGAAGTGAAACGCGGTTTTGATTTCTACACAGACTCTGGAAGATCTGACCTGAGCATCCCAGGAAAGAGCAGCGTCGTTGCGTGGTACCGCGATCATGCTCCTGAACGCCTTGCCCCAATCACGTTTCTGCCAGAACCGACATCCGGCCGCCGTTTTGAATTGCAGCCTATCCCGGCATTATCGGGTGTGACGCCGATGGTGGCTGAAGTCGTCTGGGATTCGTCGCCATGGCGCACGGTGCCCGAACTGCGACTGTCAGACATGGGTACCGGGCACGTTCGTCGCATTGTTTTTGGACAGGAGATTCAGTCGAGCGAAGTATTTTTCGGCTCTCACCCTGCCTGCTCCGTTACAACAGATTTAAACGGTGACGGCATTCCCGACCTGTTAATTGCAGAGCTTGGAAGTAAAGAACCTGGAGACCACGATAAGGGAGCCTTGCAGTACATTCCCGGTACCTCGATTGATTCAATCAAGGAGGAAGTAACTCCGATTTGTATCCTCAATGGCGTCGGTCGAATTGCTCACGTCGATGTCGCTGACTTTGACGATGACGGGGATAAAGATCTGGTCGTCGCTGAGTTTGGGTGGCAGAAAACAGGCGGAATCTGGCTGCTGGAAATGTGAGTCCGACGGAAGGAAATACGCCGTCGACGATCCATTCGGAATCTTTCCGCCGCCATAAAATCGATTCTCGTCATGGTGCGATTCACGTGCGTGTCTGTGACTTGAATTCCGACGGAATTGACGACTTTATCTGTCTGGTCAGTCAGGAGCACGAAACCATTGATGCCTACATCGGAAATGGCGACCTGACGTTTCGGCATGAGGTCATCAATGCCGCGGAAGACCCCTCTTTCGGCTCGTGTGGCATTGAACTTGTTGACATCGATCAGGATCAGGATCTTGACGTTGTCTACTGCAACGGCGACAACCTCGATGCCCTGCTGATAAAACCATACCACGGCGTCAGCCTGCTGATTAACGACGGCCATTTTCCTTTCCGAAAGGTCAAAATCCTGTCATTTGCGGGAGCCAGTGATACAGCCTCGGCAGATTTCGATGGAGATGGAGACATGGATATCGCTGTCTCAGGTTTTATTCCATCACAACTCTATGATCAGCTGTCATCTCCGGAATACGATTCGCTTTGCTGGCTGGAGCAAACTGAGCCAGGTCTCTTTATTCCACACTCAATTGAAAAATCAAAAACCGGTCACTTGACGGTCACTGCAGGCGACTTTAATCAAGACGGTCAGATTGACCTGGCTGTCGGGAACTATCCGGGCCAGCACTGGGGCGCGGTTTGGTGGAATCGCGGAGCCAGCAACTCGCGGTGATCGCGCCGTCTGAAAACGGTCGATAGCCAGGGTGCGTGATATCCTGATTTTCCTGTCCGGTAAAAACGCTTCGGCAATGGCTCCGCGATTAGATTCGCTGGAGTGTTTGATGGAACGATGGGCTTTGATGACCAGTTTTATCGAGCGCACGTGATCCTGTTTGTCGTGGCAGCCGTCACTGCGGACCGTGCGACGATTCGCTTGCCGATTCGATTACAATTGTCACGGCATTTGGCAGTGGCGCATCGACTGTCTGAATTTGTCCTGAAGGCCACTGAATTGTGAGTTTTTGTGCGTGCGATTTTCCGATTCCGAAATGGAGGTCGGGCTGCGAGGTGGAAGCGTAACTGGTTCCTCCTTTTTGCAGTCGGAGGAGGGACGTGCCGTCTGTGAGCTGCACCTCGACAGTGGCCCCAATGGGATGGCGAGTTGACTGCCGGCCGATCAGTCTGACAGCAAGCCAGTTTCCCGAAGCAGTGCCGGAATTTCGCAAAATAGCCAAGGGCTGATTCAGGCAGGACACGGCGATATCGAGGTCTCCGTCAGCGTCGAGATCTCCCGCGGCAATACCGCGCCCCATATGCGGTGCGGCGGTGTAGTCGCCACTGGACTTTGCAATGTTGCTGAATCGCTGACCCCGATCATTCAGGAGAACAAGCGGCGGCTGTTGCAAAGGAGCGTTCTGCGGATAGCGAATCACATGTCCATTTGCGACAAATAAATCTTCATCCCCGTCGATGTCGAGATCCAGAAACAGGGTTCCCCAGCCAACGCTTAAACCGCCTGCAGCAGCAATTCCTGTACTGCGGCTGACATGCTGAAAAAATTGGCCATTGAAACTGCGATACATGGCGAACGTTTCATTCTCATAATTCGCCACTCCGATATCCACATGTCCGTCGTTGTTGAAATCGCACAGGTCGACCCCCATGCTCCCTTCTTCCCTCCCGGTATCACCGTAGGCCGTTCCGCTGGACTCGCTCTGATCTGCAAACCCCTGGTTGGACTGATTAACCAGCATGCAGTTTTTCTCGGTATCGTTCGTCACGTAGACGTCGACATCTCCGTCCCGATCGATATCTCCTGTGACAATGCCAAGTCCCTTGCTGGACCCAATCGTACCGAAATCGGAAGAGGCGTCTCGGAACTGCCCATCGCCGCGACTCAGAAATAGACGATCGGGAAGCCCGGAGAACTGGCGAGGCGAACACACGTCGCGAGTTGTCTCATCAGCGGCGAAGCACTCTTTGTTCTGGCCTGGCGACCAGTCGACGTAGTGAACAACGTAGAGATCGGCTGCTCCATCGGCGTTGAAATCGCCCCACGCAGCACTGCTGCTCCAGAGCGCGTCAGTCAGCCCTCTGTCAGCCGCTGATTCTTCAAACGTGCCATCTCCAAGATTGCAAAAAAACTGTAGTCCGCCGTAGCCGGTAATGAGCAAATCCACGAAGCCATCATTGTCGAAATCCGAAGCATGGACACCATGCGTGTAATACGAGGCGCGACTCAAACAGGCCACATCGGCCACGGATTTAAACCGTGGGGAACCTTGAGTCTGGCGAAAGAATCCTGTTGAGAGACCCACGGGAGTGCCGTCTGCTTCAAAACGACCGCCACCGGTTGCAACCAAATCCAACAGGCCATCCCCGTCACCATCGATCATCGCTACGCCGCCGCCGAGCGATTCCAGGATAGAGTAGTGGCCGGATTCTTCACCGTTGAGATACTGATGATTGATTCCGAGAGCGGAAGCAATATCTTCAAACCGCAATGAAGATTGAGTTTCATTGACAGCGGACACAGGATCAGTGGGCGACGCAGGCTGAGTGACATCGCCAGTCGAACTTGACGCGTCCTTTGTGATACCATCGGGTTCGTGATGACATCCGGCAATCCTGATGGCAAGCATGGCTTTCAACAGAATCCCCAATCGCCGGCGCTGGTTTTTGTTTTGCAGTATCTCTGACGTCTGAGTTGAAATCATCGAGCCGGTACTTCTTGCTTGGGTGACCCTCCGTTTAGGCACGCTGCCGCCGCCTGACGCCAGACATCCGCCATCCGCTGCATTCCCAGATTCTCGCAGACGGCCGCCATTTCGAGACGCACGTCGGCATCATACTGAGCAGCCATGGCTCGTGAACTCAGTTCGGTCAGGCGAGTCTTCAGGGCTTTGATCTCTTCGGAACGCTGGAGATGCTCTTGATAAAGTTGTTGCTCGCCGCGCTGTTGATAAACCATCGCGATGAGGTATTCGGACTCCTCACTGGAACGGTCCTGAAGGATGAGCGATTTGAGCAGCGAAAGGGATTCTTCAGTGTCGCCTGATTCCAGTGAGATTCTCGCCTGCAGCAGTTGTCCTCGGGCGGGGAGACCGATCGAGTCTACTCCGGAAATCAGTTTCGACGCCTCCTCGGTTTTCCCCTGATTCCAGAAGCACTCAGCCAGCATGGCCTTTTTTTCGACAGACTCGGGCAGTCCCGCGAGGGTCACAATGGCCGCGGAAAAATCTTTTAACTCCATCTGAACCTGCGCGAGGAGCGTTCGCACCTGAGTCACTTCCTGAGAAGTTTTTGTCAGCGAGAGACTGGTGGTGAGTGCCGGCAGAGCCAGGCTGAGTTGCCCGAAATCATGATAAATTACACCCCGCATAAAATGCGGCCGACCATCCTCTGGGGCGAGGTTTGACAGTTGGCGGAGATGAAGCAGAGATGCATCCATTCGACCCAAATCATAGTGAATCGCCGCCATCCAGCGATGGGCTTGGGGATCGGTGGGTGACTCCTGCAGAATCCTCCGAAAACACCCTTCGGCTTCTCCCAGCTGGCCGGTCTTGTAAAGTGTCTCCCCGGTACAACGCAGCACGCTGGCTCGTAATTCGCCTTCCGGCTTCAAATAACGAAAGTATCGAAGCGCGTCATCCGGCCGGCCCGCTGCGAGCGCTCGATAGCCTCTCAGAAGAACCAGAGAGTCCGTCACCTTTGCATCCGCCGGATAGTCTCGAAGCAGGATCTCCGCCCGTATGAGATCGTTGCTTTCAACTATCTTCACCACTTCTGATGTGGAAACGTCCACTCCCGCATCAGTTTGCCAGGCAACGTAAATCCCGATGCTGGACGTCACGAGGAGGAATGCCAGCAGGGCTGTGACGGGGAGAATTCGTAAAGGCATGAGCAACCTTGAAATGGACCTGCTGCGACACTCGCATACGGTGCGAATACGACTTGCCATCAACTTTTGCTGGGAAAATAAATGCCAAAGCAGCAGACCCTGATGAACGTGTAGATTCATCCGGAGCGAGGAGGCGGTCCCTTTTTAGCGTCAGAGACGACGGATGTTCATTGGCAAAGTGCATATTCTCCACCCAGCAGGCGTGGATGAAATGCCAAAACCACTATCAAAGCTGATCGTTTCTCTCGCGATTATGCCAACAATTTTGGCAATATGTCTCTGGTCTCCATTGACTATGCGGGACTGATAGTGGTTTAATCCTAAGTCTTGCTTTTCTCAAAAACCGGGAATGTCGATCACATTTTTATCTTTTCCAGGCATTTACTGGTTTGTGCTCTCACTCGTCCCGTTTTCGATGTTGCCTTTTTTCAGGAGTGTCACCGATGCTTAAAGTGCGAAAAAAATTCGGATTTACCTTGATTGAATTGCTGGTGGTGATTGCCATCATTGCAATTCTGATCGCATTGCTGCTACCCGCTGTGCAGCAGGCCCGCGAAGCTGCTCGCAGAACTCAGTGCAAGAACAATCTGAAGCAGTATGGATTGGCGTTGCACAATTATCATGACACCTACAATCGATTTCCGCCAGCGGGGCAGAATTGGGCCGCGCCAAACGTCGGCTGGCAATGTCGGATATTGCCCTTCACCGAACAGACCAGCATTTACAGCAGAATCGATTTTAGCGCCAATGCCGCTTACAATTCATTGATCGCGGGTCCTGGAACCGAGGTGCGACGGCGGAATGTGCCCTATGCAAAATGTCCAAGTGATGCCTCAAATATAAACGAGGTCGATTGGGCTCATAGTAGCTACGGGGGAAGTCTCGGCTCACAAAGAACCCCTTCAGCAGACGGAGCCTGCAACTTGTTTTTAACTCCGGTCGTGAACTACCAGTCGCCGGGCGGGGATGCTGATCATGGGAATAGTGATGCTTTGCGAGGCATCTCGGGGATGTTCGGGCGACTTTTGGCTGACAGCCCTGGCATCAAGGACATAACTGATGGTACATCAAATACGATCATGGTCGGCGAAATCCTCTCTGCCTGCAATGACCATCGAAATGGCTGGTGGGATTACAATGGAATGGGCAACGCTCACGCTTCAACGGCTGTTCCGTTGAACACAATGACAACGTGCGAAGCTCCATACCGACGACCAAATCCGCCATACCCAGCATGCACGAATCCAAATAACTGGAACCTGTCGTGGGGATTTCGATCCGGCCATGTTGGTGGTGCTCAGTTTCTGATGGGTGATGGCGCGGTTCGATTCTTGAGCGAGAATATCGACTATCGGACTTACCAGAATTTGGGGTCGCGTAACGACGGGCAGGTGATCGGCGAGTTCTAGTAATCCGTGGATCAATCGCATTTGTTTTTTACATTCAGATTTCACACTGAGGTCAATCGTAATGTCTCGTCTTTGGTGCTGCGTGTGTTTAGTTGCCATGATTGGTTGCGGAGGAGCATCGGATGCGCCACGTTTGGTGGCTGCAAGTGGTACTGTTTTCTATAAAGATGCTCCAGTCTCTAGTGCCGTTGTGACTTTCGAGATCGAAAAGTCTCCGATTGCAGTGGGAACAACAAACGCAGAAGGCAAATTTACTGTGACAACCGGCGGCCGACCTGGAGCACCACTGGGTGCCGCAAAGGTTGGTATCGTAAAAGCTGGCGCAGCGCAACAGGATATGACCTCTATGAAACCGGAGGACATGAAAGCAATGCAAATGAAAAGCGCGGGATCAACCCCGATGGCAGAGCCAGAGATTCCCTTGAAGTATGGTGACCCACTGAAAAGCGGTTTAACTGCGGATCTCGATAAGGACGGATCTAAGAATGTGTTCGAGTTTCGTTTGCAGGATTGATCGAATCAATTGCAATGACTGACTTTCTTTCACTTGAGCAGCCTCGGAATCGCAGGCTGCTTTTTTTGTTGATCGGTCTGTGTGCTGTGCCCAGTCTTATTTGGGTAATGGACTTGCGGACCATGATCGAATGCAGGGAGGTTCGTAAGCTGCTGGCGGCTGGGGAAATTCAGCCTGGGTTAGAACTTGCGGAGCAAATTGCTGCAGCAAATGCGGATTGTCCCGAGTGCCAATTCCTGCTCGCGAAGGCCGCTCGACGGGCTGGAGATTTTTCGAAAGCATCAGCAGCGTTGCAACTGGCTCGTGACGCAAACTACCCTCCCCAGAAAATCGCTTTCGAGCAGGTCCTGGCAACCGCTCAGTCGGGTCAGGTCAAAATAGTGGAAATGGAACTGCGACATATTTTTGAGAGTGAGCTACAGGCTGATGAAACGGAGGAAATATATCATGCGCTTGCGTTCGGGCATCTTGCTGCGTTTGATGTCCCGGAGTTTCTTAAATGTATTGATTTTTGGCTGGCGTGGCGTCCTCAGGCTGTGGTTCCTCGTCAACTGAAAGCCGAGCTTTACTCCCGACTGGGAGAACATCGCAGCGCTGCAGATCAATTTCAGGCTTTGTTGACTGAACATTCAGATTTTCTGCCTGCCCGAAAGGGACTGGGTGACAGCCTGTTGGCATTGAACCTTCCGACCGAGGCGGAAAAGGAACTTCGCGTCTGCTACGAACGAGATCCAACTTCACAACACGCGTTGGCCCTGGCAAAGTGTCTTATGCGAATTGACCGCTCAGACGAAGCGCGAAGCCTATTACAGAAATTCGAGAATGCTGCCGATCGAGTAACACGTGCGGAGATTCTTGAAGAGTTGGGACGGTGGCATCTAGATCGGCAGGAGGTCGATCAGGCGTTTCAATATCTTCAGGAGTGCATTAGGATTGCCCCCGAAAATTTTTCAGCGTGGCATGCTCTGTCTACCGCTTACTCCATGCAGGGGCAGTCGGAAAAAGCCAGTGATTCGCTCAAGCGAAGCCTGGTCGCTCAGCAACGAGTTCAGAGATTGTTTGTTATCGCCAATGAGTTGTCACATGACCCGGGGGCCATAACACTTCGGCTCGAGGCATCAGACATTATGTTCCAACAGGGAATGGATCAGGACGGTGTTTCCTGGCTAAGAACAATCCTGCACATCGACCAGGACAATCCGGAAGCCCTCCAACGGTTGGCCGATTACTACCATAGAACTGGGACCCAGAAACAGGAAGCACCATAGTCTGAGAAACCTATCGTTCGTCACGCGGGGGCGGCAATAGTTCAGACAGGTTCTGTTGATTATCAACGTGCGCCCACGGGCGGATAGGAAATCATCGCGGGTTTGCGGGTTTCCGAAGGACAATCACTATTTGCGGCCAGCTGTCATCCAGCTGTCATCCAGGTGGCGTCAACGTGGCGCCTGCTGATGGCAGTGTTTGCCTGCTTGCAAAAAAACGACGGCTCTGGCTACGCAGCCCTGTTTCGTCCGTCGAGCAATGCCCTGAATCTGACTGCATTGCTTCAGATCATGCCGTCTCAGAATCAGCTCTGATTTTCTGGCGTGTCGGCAATGAGCGATGGACGCTTTCGTCTCGCAGTTTCTGCCGGTCCGGACAATCCCCGAATTTGAGACACTGAAATTTAGCCTCCGAACGGCCCCGCGTTTCCCGGCGTCTTGTGATTTGTCGTCGATCTACTAGAACATAGATGTTCCAGTGGATCTTTCGGTGCGGAATCCGCTGGAGATGTGCTGCCCATTTTCCTGTCTCAGAAGCAAAGTTTCCTATCGTGTATCGAGTTCTCATTACCGACAGCCTGTCCAAGGCCGGCCTGAAGATTCTGGAACAGACAGAAGGCATTGAGGTGGTCGTCAGGAGTGGTCTGACTCCCGCACAGGTTCGTGAAGAGCTAAAATCCGCGGACGGTATCATTATTCGCAGCGGCACAACCTTGACGGCGGAACTGCTGGAAGGTCAGGAACGGCTGAAGTGTATTGCTCGCGCCGGAGTCGGCGTCGACAACATCAATCTGGAAGCGGCCACTCGCGCTGGCGTTCTGGTGATGAACACTCCGACCGGGAACACCATCAGCACAGCCGAACACACCTTTGCGATGATGCTGGCTTTGTCGCGAAACATTGGACCGGCTCATGCCAGCATGAAGTCCGGCAAGTGGGACAGAAAGTCGTTCCAGGGAACACAGCTCGCCGGCAAAACTCTGGCCGTGATCGGCTTGGGACGAATTGGGCTTAGCGTTGCATCGCGCGCCGCTGCATTTGAAATGAACGTGCTGGGCTACGATCCCTTCCTGTCTGACGAGAAGGCCAAGGAACTGGGAATCACTCTGTTTCGTGACGTGGATGAGATTGTCAAAAAGTGTGATTACCTGACCGTTCATACTCCGCTGACCGACGAAACACGCGGCATCATCAACGCGGCACGCATCGCCACGATGAAGAAGGGTGTTCGGATCATCAACTGTGCTCGCGGTGGCATTGTGGATGAAAAGGATCTGGCCGACGCGATTGAATCGGGACACGTAGCTGGCGCAGCTCTCGACGTCTTCGTTGAAGAGCCGCCAAAGGATCGACGACTGATCGATCTGCCGCAGGTCCTGGCGACACCACATCTGGGCGCTTCAACGGAAGAAGCTCAGGAAATGGTTGCGATCGAAGCGGCCGAGTTGGTTGTGGCTTATCTGAAACGCAACGAGATTCGCTGTGCTGTGAATATGGCTCCCGTGTCCGCTTCGGAGATGGGTGAGCTGAAAAATTATCTGAACCTGTCCTACCGCCTGGGCTTGCTGTCAGCTCAGATGATCAAAGGTCAGGGGCTGAAGGGCGCAGAAGTCATCTATCGTGGCGAAGCGGCCAACAAGAAGACTCGCATCCTGACCAACGCCTTCACCGCCGGACTTCTCGAAGCGGCGCTTGATGAAACCGTGAACATGATCAATGCGACGTCCGTTGCTCAGGCTCGCGGGATTCATATTCGTGAGTCCGCCAGCGGCGACTGTGAAAACTTTTCATCAATGGTTTCTGTTGTGCTGACGACTGACCAGGGGACGTTCGAAGCATCGGGAACGATTTTTGGAAATCAGTTCCTGCGCCTGGTTCGTCTGAACGAGTACCACTTCGAAGCGTATCTGGATGGCTTGCTGCTGATTTATCGTCACCGCGACGTGCCAGGTCTGATCGGCTTTATTGGTACCGTTTTTGGTGAGCACAATGTCAACATTGCTCAAATGGCACTGGGCCGGAAGCAGGATCGTCCGGGCGCAGCGTCGGTTGCTGTTCTGAACCTCGACAGCGAGCCATCGGCGGAAGCGATTCAGAAAATCAAAGGCCACAAAGAAGTGACGGGAGTCGACATCGTTCGGCTGCCACCTGCCGGTGCGCCGCTGCCCTGGCTGACAGCCTCGTAGTGCGGTGGCAAAACGGCGGACAGGTTAGTGCAAAGTCGATACGAACCCCCGAGACGAGCTCGGGGGTGTGGACTTAAGCTACAAAAATGCGTTAAGTCCACGCTATTTGAGACAAGCTCGAGGGCGTGTGGCGTTAGTGCTTGCGGTCTTGCATACTGTCTGTATTCGACACCGCCCAAAGTGAATTCTTCTTGTCATCCGGTCATCAAACTGCGGGACGTGAGCAGACGGTGCGGATTGAAAATAGACTAAACTCCGCGACAGATTATCCAGCTCCGGAACTTCAACAGAAACAGCGTTCTACTAATGCCACAGCCTGAATTCGGTGTCCTGTTTGATGTGGACGGCGTCCTGATTGATTCTTATGCGGCCCATTTGAAGACATGGCAGATCTGTTGTCAGCGTCACGGGCGTGAATGTACGGAAGCGCAGTTTGCAGCGGGATTTGGCCGAACCAGCCGCGAAGTGATTCGAGATACCTGGCCGAATCCACCGTGCGACGAGGACATCCGAAAATTCGATGAGGAAAAAGAAGTCCTTTATCGGGAGCTTGTAGCCACTGAATTCCCCTTCATGCCGGGAGCCAAAGAGCTGATCGATGCTCTTTATGAGCAGGGGATTCCAATGGCCATTGGTTCCAGTGGCCCGCCAAAAAATGTGGCCGTCGCGATTGAGAAACTGCAGGCCGGGGAAAAAATTCGCACCGTCATCACAGGGGCCGATGTCCTCCGCGGAAAACCGCATCCCGATGTGTTTTTGAAAGGTGCTCAGGGCCTGGGCCTGGATCCATCTCGCTGCATCGTGCTGGAAGATGCCCCGCCGGGGATTGAAGCGGCACTGGCTGCCGGCGCAAAATGTCTCGGGATTGTATCCCGTGGTCATGCATGGGACGATTTGCACAGAGCTCACGAACGTGTGATGGACGACCTGCGCCACGTCACACCTGAACTGCTGCAACGCATTGTTAACTCCCAGAGCGTTTGATCCAGAACATCTGCTTGAACGGATTCCATTAGTTCAGGAAGGCTACTTTCATGGCAACAGTGAACGATACAACGATTCTGATTTTCGGGGCTTCCGGCGACCTGACGTCGCGGAAGCTGATTCCGGCATTGTTCCGTCTGTCTCAGCAGCAGTATCTGTCGGAGAAATGTCCGGTGATTGGAGTCGCGCGGCGTGAAAAGTCGCACGAGGAATTTCGTGCGGAAATGCGGGAGGCTGTGGAGACTCGCGTCGGAGCCGACAAATTCGACGCGGCAGCGTGGGACACGTTTGCCAGGCAGTTGTTTTATCAGCAGCTCGACATTGCAGACAGTCCAGCGTATGTCGATCTGAATACCGCGACATCAGCCATCGAATCGCAATTGGGTGGAACCGGAGAATCAACGCGCGTGGTGTACCTTGCTACCACGCCCGGCCTGTTTGCCTTCGCGGTTGAAGGCCTGCATGAAGCTGGCATGATTCCTCCGCGCGACCAGGATTCACGGCTGCGAGTTGTTGTGGAAAAACCGTTCGGGCGTGACCTTGCATCCGCTCAGGAACTGACAGTAGCGCTGGCTCGCCGCCTGCAGGAAAGTCAGATTTACCGCATTGATCATTATCTTGGCAAAGAGACTGTTCAGAACATCCTGTTATTTCGATTCGGGAACGCGATCTTTGAGCCGCTGCTCAACCGCAATCACGTCGACCACATTCAGATCACGGTGGCCGAGTCTCAGGGCATGGAGGGAGCTCGCGGGGGTTACTACGACACATCAGGAGCGATGCGGGATGTTCTGCAGAACCATGTTTTGCAGCTGCTGTGTCTGATCGCCATGGATCCGCCGTCCCTCTTTCAGGCTCGCGAAATTCGCGATGAAAAGATGAAGGTGTTGCAGGCTCTGCGGCCGGGCACTTCCGGTCCGATTGGAAACTGGGCGATCCGCGGCCAGTATTCGGCCGGGCTGGTCAATCGTCAGCCTGCCCTGGCCTATCGCGAAGAAGAACGAGTCAGCTCAAATTCGAATCGCGAAACGTATGTGGCGATGCGAGTCGCATTGGACAACTGGCGATGGGCGGGAGTTCCGTTTTATCTTCGGACTGGCAAGCGGCTTCCAAAGCAGCTGACGGAAGTGGCGATTCAGTTTAAGAATCCGCCGCTGAACTTATTTTCCACGGTGGAATGTGACGGCGATCTGTGTGATCTGGTCGAGACACGTCCTAATCAGTTGATTCTGCGAATCCAGCCACAGGAAGCCATTTCACTGAGGTTTTCGACCAAGCGTCCGGGTATGAATTATCAGGTTCAGCCGGTCTCAATGGACTTTGATTACGACGAGCATTTCGATGCACAGCTCCCGGAAGCTTACGAACGTTTGTTGCTCGATGTGATGCGAGGCGATTCTACGCTGTTTACTCGCAGCGACGAACTGGAAGCGGCGTGGCGATTTGTGACGCCGATTCTGGAAGCGTGGGAAGGCAGCTCGTCTGCTCCGGAGTTTTATCCGGCAGGCACCTGGGGCCCTGCCGCAGCCGATCGGCTGATTTCTGACAGCAAAGCACTTTGGCGTGCACCTCGATAAGGTTAACCAATGACGGACGAAATTCAGGCAAGCGAAAATCTGGCAGAGGACGGCGACCTGCCGTTGTCTGATCGAAACAAAGGGCCTCAGCCGATCGCCGATCTGATGCAGCAGCTTCAATTGAAGGCCCATGATCTGGTCACTGCGTCTGAGGACCAGCTGACTCACAAACTGGTGTCGCGTGCGATGAAAGGACGCCAGCTGACGATTCGATCCAAGGGAATCATTCAGCGTGCTTTCAATCGCGCGACTGGGAAATCGTGGACACAGTCGCAGTTGTTCAATTACTGAATGCTGACTACGGCTTCATCCGGAGGATTCGGTTGTTCGCCATATCCACGACATACAGATAACCGCGTTCCCATGTGACCCCGTGCGGATGGCTCAGCTGAATTCGCGCATCGCCCTGCCCTTTTCCCAGCACCGTTGTGACTTCATGAGTCACCCCGTCGACTCGGCGAATGGTCCCATTTTCGTCATCGGCAATGAAGATGTTATCGGCGTCATCAATACACAGATGCTTGGGTGATCCAAACTGTGCCGACTTGCCTGGCCCATCCGCGGAACCGTTCTTTCCGGTGCCAGCCATTGTGTGAATCGTGCCGTCGGGACGGACAACTCGCGGCGCGTGCCCGCCACGTTCCAGAATCCAGACGTTCTGCTTTGAATCCTGAACAACCGCGCGGGGATCAACCAGCGGACTTTGAACAGCCCCAGCGCCATCCATGGGGATCCCCTTTTCTCCGTTCCCGGCAATTGTGGTGACGAGCCCCGTCTTCAGATTTACCGCCCGGATTCGATGGTTATTCAGGTCGGCAACGTGGATCACGTGATTCGCGGGATTCAGCGTGATGCACATGACAAAGTCTTAAGCAGACAAACGACGGTTAGTGTTAATATTTTCCGGGCCATGAGGAGAGTGAGTTCGAAAATCTTCATGAAGCATTTTCCTTCCGGTTCTGAACAATTACCACGGGGCGTTCGCAAGCAGTTTATTGCTGTTTCACCTCAAATCCCACTGGCCCATTCGGCGCTCGCACCGGACCCGGTCATTCTGTACCCTGCTCCGATTGAGTGCTGGCGTGCACGCCCGGCTTAAGTGCAACGGTTAAACAAGTTTTTACGCGATCATTCGGCTGGCATTTTTTCATGACAACAACACGCATTCTGCAACTGACTGATCTGCATGTTTTTAAGGATCCAGCCGCGCGGCTCAAGGGCATCCCGACGTTTGAATTGCTGAGAGACGTGACGGAGTTCATCAGGAACAGTGGCGAGACCTTCGATTATGTCGTCGTCACGGGCGATCATACGCATGATGAGCTTCCGGAAAGTTATTCGGCGGTACGCTCCTTATTGAATCCATGGATCGATCGACTGTTTCAGGTGCCAGGCAACCATGACGATCGCCGCGTGATGCGGTCCGTGTTTGGTGACAGGATTTCCGGATCAGACGGCGATAAAGTGAATTTTCGCTTTCGAGTCGGCCAGTGGCTGTGTCTGGGTTTGGATACGCATGTCCCCGGCACTGTTCCTGGCCATATCGAACCCGAACAGGTGAAGTGGGCTCAGCAGCAGCTGTTGGGCAGTGATGCCAAATTTGTGGCTCTGTTCTTCCATCATCCTCCCGTTGACGTTGGCAGCCAGTGGATGGATTCGATCGGACTGGAAGGAAAGGAATTATTGCAGGCTTGGTTTGCGGAAGAGAATCGCGTGCGGCTCGTTTGCTGTGGCCACGTCCATCACGAATTTCGGACGGTGGTGGGAAACGCAGAGATTTTGACATCACCGTCCACCGGAATTCAGTTCAGCCCCGAAGGCAATACGCCAACATTTGTCGCGGCCCCGCCCGGGTATCGTGTCATCGAACTGAATGACAACGGTTATTCGACGCGTGTGGTACGACTTCCAGACGTCCGATTTTCGCCCATTTCGATGTGACGGTCTGCGAAACCTGCCACGCTCTGTTCAGCGTTCGGCGGTTCTGATGGTCGTCTTATGTGCTTATCAGCTCGAACAAAAGTGGGACAGTCACCCTCGCATAAGCATCGTTGCAAGCGTGTCACCCGTCGTCAGTGAGAGACCGTGCGAAACGAAAATGGATCTCTGATTGATCTCTGTCAGTATTCTGAGAGAATCCGTCAACGGTTTTTCAGCGATCATCAGGGAATGGATTCGTGATTTCGTATCGAGCACTCAAGAAGCTGATCGGCGAAAGCAGTCTGGAAAGAAAGTGTCGCTTTCTCTTTGGCTTCGCGCTTTTGTTCCTGATCACAGCCAGCTTCTGGCTCTACGCTTCACGGACTCGCAGGCTGGTCGAATATCAGCAACATCTGGCGGCTGGCATGCTGGTCGAGCGTCTGCTGCAGCTGCGGCATTACGCATTGCTTATACCGGCAGGCTCCGAAAAGAACACTCCGGAAACGGTCGCCAGCGAGCCCGCTGTTGAAGTACCGCCTCTCGCGTCTAATGATCGGCCTGCAGGCGATTTGCCTGAGAATGCTCGGCCCGATCACACACCAGAGGCGGTGGACTCGGCAGTAATTTCAGCGAAACTCGCGTTGCCGAAGAACGTCATTCTGTTCAATCGGGTGCTCGATGAACTGCCCGACACGCCGAAACGAGTCGTGTGGAGTTTGACTTCAGCCACCGATGAATTTCCGGAAAGTGAGGACGGCTTTGAAGCTCGGCGACGTTTTTTGGACAACGAATCATCGGAAGATGAATATTCACTGATTAAACCGGCCGAAGGCGATCGTCCAAGAGAGCTGATTTATTTTGCGGCCATCCGCATTGAAGACGCATGTCGCACATGCCACGGCGATGACGGAGCCAGCGCGTTTGGGCTGCCAAACATGGATGCTTCCGTGGAGCCAGTGCCAGTGCCAGCGTCGATTGTGGAGCCGGAAAATCTGCCGGGGGTTGAGTCGCTCGCGAAAGTGCGGAAGCCGCTGTTGAGTATTGCAAGAATTCAGATTTCTCTGGAATCTGTCGACGCGCAGTTAAGTCGTAATCGAGCCATTTTGCTGGCCACCGGGATTGTCACATCGTTTCTGGCAATGCTGGCTGCTTATGCCATCGTGCGATACATCATTGTGAAGCCGGTCCAGCACCTGAAAGATGTGAGCGATGAAATTGCCAGAGGTAATCTGAATCTTCGAGCCGACATCAGCACGGGCGACGAATTTGAAGAGCTCAGTCATGCCTTCAATCGAATGCTCCGCCATATGATGACCGTCAACGATGAGCTGCGTTCGCTGAATGACAGTCTTGATGGCAAGATTGATCAGCTGGCTCAGGCGAATATGGAACTGTTTAATAACAATAAGCTGAAAGATGATTTCCTGGCCACGATCAGCCATGAGCTGCGTACGCCACTGAACAGCATTTTGGGGTTTAGCGATATTCTGCAGGGGGCCGTGAATCTTGATGATCGTCAGAAGCGATATGTCTACAACATCCAGACGTCCGGTCAGTCTTTGATGGTGCAGATCAATGACCTGCTTGACCTTGCCAAAATTGAAAGCGGCAAGATGGACCTGAACCCAGGATACGTTCATCTTGCGGACGTTCTGGAAATGCAGGTGCAACAGATCATGCCGCTTGCTGATCGCAAAAATATTGATCTGCGAATCGAGCCGTTTACCCAGCCCCTGCCAATGATGTATCAGGATCGCAGCAAGATCTGCCAGATTCTGACCAATCTGCTGTCGAACGCGATCAAGTTTACGCCTGAAGGCGGTCGAGTCCGCATTACTTCTCGTCAGATCGATGCCGATTTTCTTGAGTTCAGCGTTGAAGACACAGGGATCGGAATTCCGTTGCAGGAGCAGGAACACATCTTCGAAAAATTCCGCCAGGGTTCCACTGTCCCCGGCGGACGCGATCATGTAAAGCGAGAATACGAAGGCACTGGCCTGGGACTTTCGATCGTGCGCGAACTGGCCCGGCTTCTGGGAGGAGACGTTTCGCTTCGCAGCGAGTTCGGAAAAGGCAGTCTGTTTGTTGTACGGCTGCCGATCCGATCGCCGGAGAAAAAGAAACCGGAATCGCAAGAACCGGTGCTGGAGTCGCGATCGTCACCCGGATTGCCGCTGATTACAAGCGTCGATCTGCTGACCGTGTCGGAAGAATCCAGTTCGCATGCCGCTCGCCAGGACGTTCCGCTGGATGTCCAGTCGATCTGACCGGTGAAACCAGGGCCGCCTCGGTTCGTGAGCCGCAAGGCGCTAGCCGCGGGTATTGATTTAATCGTTTAACGGCAATACCGTTCAAAAAGTAGCAGGCACACTCCGTGTGCCGTCCGCCAGGCTGCGAAAACACTGCTCTTCTTACGGCTGCGACACATGGAATGTGCCTGCCACTATGAATAATTGAACGGTATTGCGTTTAACCGCAACGCCATCGGCGTGCGCGTCCACTTCCCGGTCACGAACGAAAATAATTCGACGTAAAGCTCGCAGCTCATTGGGCTTGCGGTTAAACGAACTCAGGAACATGGCGCTGTCCAGCTAAAACGACAACTCGAACACCATCGGCCACACGCCTTCAGAAGTTTTTCCCCGAAGGCATGCGTGGACAGTCGGCTTCACGCGGCTTTGGACTCAGCCTTATGGAACCAGCGCGGGTGTTGCTGAAAGGAAGCCGATGCTGAAGTGCGTCGGATGATCGGCCGAGCGGAACACGCGGTGCGTGGCTTTCTGAAAGTCATCAGGCTTTGCAAAATAGATGTTCGGAACAAACGTCTGCGGGTTGCGATCCACCAGCGGAAACCAGGTGCTCTGGATCTGCACCATCAGCCGATGACCTTTCTGAAAGCGATGCAGGACATCCAGAAGTTCCAGCTGCACCTGAGTCGGCTGGCCTGGAATAAATGGTTCTGGTTTTGCGTAATCATTTCGATATCGACCGCGGATGACTTCACTGCGAAGCAGCATCTGATAGCCGGCCAGCGGAGTTGTCTCAGGCCCGTCGGGACGAACATCGATCAGCTTCACAATCCAGTCCGCATCCGTTCCGGTTGTGGAGACCCAGAGATTGGCCATCAGCGGCCCCGCCACGACGGTCTCTTCGGTGAAGATATCGGTCTGCCATGTGAGCACATCCGGTCGACGGGACGCAAATCGCTGATCGTCGACCATGTATTCAATGGTCATGTGTGGAGTGATCGTTTCTGAATAAGGAACCGGTTTGGCCGGATCACTGACAAATTCCTCAAAGGCGACGCCGTTGCTTACATCCGCTGCAGACGCAGCCGGCGCGTTGAATGCCAGTTGTCCGGCCTCATGAATATACAGTGGCTTCGTCTCCACATTTTTCGGCGGCCACTGGTCGAACGTTCGCCAGGCATTGGAGCCCGTTTCGAAGACCGTTGCTTCCGCGGGCGCCGGGAAAGTTTGACCCCTGAGATACTTTTCGAAAAATGGCAGTTCAATCTCCGTCCGATAAAAGGCGGCTGTTTTGGAACCAAACGTGACATTGCCGAGTTTGTCGCCGTCCACGGACGACCAGCCACCATGATGCCATGGTCCCACCACCAGCACACTGTTTACGCCGGGATTCTGCTGTTCGATCGCCTGATATGTTTTGAAGGAACCATAAAGATCTTCGGCGTCGTACCAACCGGTCACAGTCATGACGGCTGGCGCCACATTTTTCAGGTGAGGCATCAGGGCTCGCTTCTGCCAGAATTCATCGCGGTCAGGATGCTGCATCATGTCGTTCCAGAAAGGAATGTTGCCCTTTAAATACAGCTTGTCGATATTTTCGATGGACCCTGCTTCCAGAAACATCTTGTAGCCATCGGACATGGGATACACATAGGGTTTTGCCGGTTCGGTCGTGGGCGTCTGGCGTTCCGTTGCGTTTGCGGACAGCCATTTGAAGGCGTGAGCAAGAAAGAAGGAACCATGATGCTGGAAGTCGTCGAAGTACCAGTCTCCGACCGGTGCCTGCGGTGATACGGCTTTCAGGGCCGAATGAGCGTCAATCATTCCGGCTGCTGCGTAAAAGCCGGGATACGAGATGCCGTACATTCCAACTCGCCCGTTGTGATTCGGCACATTCTTCAGAAGCCACTCGATGGTGTCATAGGTGTCGGAGCTTTCATCTACATCGGAAGGCTTTGTCTTGTTGGGATTGTGGGGCGTTACCTGGATGAATTCACCTTCAGACGCAAATCGCCCCCTCACATCCTGATTGACAAAAATGTAGCCTGCTTTGACGAAATGTTCGCTTGGACCAAGCCGCGCCGGATACTTGTCTGCACCATACGGACCAACGTTGTAGGGCGTTCGCTTCATCAGGATCGGATAGACCCAACCGGGTGCGTTCGGGATAAACACGGAGGTCATCAACTTCACACCGTCGCGCATCGGCACCATGTATTCGTGTTTCGTGTAGTGCAGGCGAATGTAGCTCTCCGACAATGCGGGGTCCTGGGCCTGAGCCAGTTTGCAGGAATCTGCCCCGACCAGACAGAAACCCACCAGAAGAACCGCGCGAGATCCGTTTTTCATGATCAAGGGCCACCTTTTGTTTTCGGACGGGCCATTGTTGTCGGTCGAATGAGATTGCCGAGCATGCAGGGTGACAGATGCGACATCATTCGCCAAGCGTGAGCAAGTCAGAAGTGGACGAGATGCCTCGCCGAAACATTCTCGGTTTCGGACCTGTGTGAAGCCTGGGAACAATCGTCGATGCTGATCTGGTTAAAACTGAGCAACCTGCGCGTCCTTTTCAGGCTCCGTCGCACCGTAATGACTCACTGGTACCCCGAATCGAGACTTTATTGAACTGCTTTCTGCGCTACATTGTTTGACTTTGCGGCCGATCGAGCGAACATGCTGTGCTGTGGCTTGTGAACTGCTTTCGCTGTGAGATCTCAGGAATGTCGTTGTTTGAGGATTTTGAACAGTTTCAGCGGTTCAAAGCCGCCTGGAGCTCTGTGCGCATCGAGCGGGCGGCCGAGTACGGGTTGTTCACGTTTGGCGATTCAGAATTGCCATACTATCTGGTGACGACATCGGGCGATCGTGATGCGTTGGTGAAGATTCGACGCGGCAAAGTGACCATCAGTCGAGCCCGCATTATTATGCCGGACAGTATGCACCCCGAGCTGCGAAATTTTTTCGAGGAGCAAGAAGAGGCCGGGCTGGTCAATTTTTTGATGTCTCGAACGGCCGCATTTTCCAACCTGAAGCTGGCCAATGAATCCGGCCCGGAACGGATTGTCACCGACACGCTGGAGGAGGCCGTTGCAAAGCTGAATCAGCAGCTGGATGCAGAAGAGGAGAACGGCGTCGCCGTTCTGTCGGCGCCTGCGGAACTGGCAGGATTCGCCGTGTTCCGCTACGCGTCAGAAAAAGTCATGTCCAGCGCCCCGGACAACATTCAGGAAATGCGAGAACGCGGACTGTTGCCGTAAAATGGGTTTTCAGTTTTCAGTTTTCAGTTTTCAGTTTTCAGTTTTCAGTTTTCAGTTTTCAGTTTTCAGTTTTCAGTTTTCAGTTTTCAGTTTTCAGTTTTCAGTTTTCAGTTTTC
>JBDNHX010000200.1:0-5526 GCA_041688565.1 Planctomycetaceae bacterium | reverse complement strand
TGCCAGCTTGTCTGGCACGAGCGAACGTTTTGGAATTAGGCACGAGCGATAAGCCGCCCCGGTTGGCTCGTCCAACCGGAACGGAAAGTTTTGTACGATGAATGGTGACGCACCGCTATGGAACTTGGCTTCCTGCCAGGCAAGCTGGCTGTCGATTTAGTGAGCCGCAAAGCGCTAGCTGCGGGTGAGAGTGTGAAATACACAGCGAAAACACCCGCGGCTAGCGCCATGCGGCTCACCGTTGTGACTAAATCGACGGCCTATGAGCCGGCTATGGGCGGAAGCCGCCAGGGCTTGCGGAAGCTGGCCTCATCACGCAGAGAAGCGAAACGTTCGGCGCGTAACGTTACGAGACGAGCTGGGAGGGGTTTTAGAAATGGCTGGCCTCACCCTGCAGTCGGTGGTAGGCTGTGCGAGAGTTGGCAGGTTGTGGATTTCGTCACAACCTGAGCCTGAGGCGTTAGCCGATTTTGTTGATTTCATCGTTTAACCCGTGGCCGACAGGCCAGGCCGAGTAAAAAACCTGGCCTGTCGGCCACGGGTTAAACGAAGATGATCTCTGTCAGCGTGAAATCAACACTGCGCTTGCAGATTTGACAGTGTAAAATCGGCTAGCGCCTCAGGCTCAGGTCGGATTCCGCTCCGTGGCACGAGCGATAGGCCGCCCCGGTTGGCGGAGTGCGGGGGCAATCGCTCGCTGACGCGTCGGGTTGGGATAAATTCGCCGCCAGGGATTTCGGCGGGCGAGTCGACTCGTCGCGGAACGCGGCACACGCTCTTCGCGATTAAACTCAGAATGACAGATGTCTCACGAATTGTCGCGTGTCGTGAACTGGCGACAATGTCAAACAGGCACTACGATCCCCCCAACGGGCTTCGGACCTTGGCTTTCAGAGCAGCCATCCGCAAGTCCACTGACACTGCCAGAAACGCGATCCAAACCGAGACAGGCCGCAGAGGAACAATTCAGTGGACCAGAATGGGCTGACAACCGGCATGGAATGGATCATCGATGCGCGCGGGTGCCTTGATGAAACGCTCTGCCGTCTTCCGCTGGTGCAAGATTTCTGTGATACGGTTGTTCGCGAACTCACACTTCAGGTCGTCGGGTCACCGCAATGGCATCAGTTCCCGGCGCCCGGAGGTGTCACGGGGCTGTATCTGCTCACGGAATCGCACCTCGCGTGCCACACATTTCCGGAACTCGGCCTGATGACGCTGAATCTGTATTGCTGTCGGCCTCGGCAGGAATTCTCCTGGCAGCAGTCGCTGAAAGAGGCGTTTGGAGCCAGTGATGTGCGAGTCACTCGTGTCGCTCGCGGTGGACTTCCGGATCCAAAACCGCGAATCGGAACATCGGTCAAAGTTGGGATCATCGCCGATCCATGTGCCACGCATTCTGACATAGCAGCGTTGTCCAAAACCGCAGGAGGCCACTGATGAAGACTCGCGCAGCCGCCTGTCCGTCCTGCGGTGGACCGGTGGAATTCCGAATCAGCACGTCGCTGGTCACGGTTTGTCCATTTTGCAACTGCGTTGTTGCGCGAGGTGACAAGTCTGTCGCTGATCATGGTCGGGTTGCTGATCTGATCGAAACATCATCACCGATTGTGCTGGGCTCGACCGGTACCTTTAATCACAACGGTTTCGAAGTGATTGGTCGAGTCCAATACCGTCATCCTGCAGGCGGCGTGTGGGACGAGTGGTATCTGTCGTTTAACAACGGGCTGATGGGCTGGCTCGCGGAGGCTCAGGGAAAGCGTTATCTGACGTTCGAAAAAAAGTTGAAATCCAGCATCAATTTGCCGGACCATGACGCACTGACGCCGGGACATCAAATTGTTTTGGGCGGTCGCGGAGCCTTCACGGTGGGAGAAGCCGGAGTTGCCAAAACGGGTTCTGCACAAGGCGAGATTCCCTGGTCGTTTTTGCCCGATCGCCCGCATCGATTTGTCGACCTGCATAGCGACAAGGGCGGATTTGCAACGCTGGACTACAATGCCGAGCCCGTCCGGTTGTTTCTCGGTCACGAAGTGTCGCTTGCTGAGATCGGCCTTTCGTCCGGCGGATGGACGGGAGGCGACCCGGAAGATGCGATTCGTCGAGTCACCGCGCTGTCACTCAACTGTCCGCACTGTGGCGGTGCGCTGGAGTTGAAAGCGCCCGATCAGACTCAGCGAGTCGGCTGTCCTCACTGCAATAGTCTGCTGGCATGTGACCATGGCAAGCTGGAATACCTGCAGACGTTAAACTCGCGGCGAGTGAAGCCACAGATTGCGTTAGGCAGCGTGGGAACAATCAACAAGGTTAAGTACACCGTCATCGGGTTTATGGAACGATTTGCGGTGTGGGAAGGCAAGACCTTTCCGTGGACGGAGTATCTGCTCTACGGCGCAGAAGGCGAATTTCGCTGGCTGGTGTGCAACAAGAAGCACTGGTCGTTTGTAGAACCTGTCGCTCCGCACGAAGCCACGCAAAGTGGGAAACTGGCACGGTATAACGGCCAGGCGTTTAAGCTTTATGATCGCGGCACCGCGCATGTGCGCTACGTAGTCGGTGAGTTCTACTGGAAGGTGTCTGTAGGGGACACCGTCGAAACTGCCGACTTCATCAGCCCGCCTCAGATGCTGTCATTTGAAGTCACGAACGATGGAGTCAACAAGGAGCTCAATGTTTCTTTGGGAACGTACATGACGGTGGAGGAATTGAACAACGTCTTCAAACTTAAGGATCTTGATCAACCGTTTGGAGTGGGAACCATTCAGCCGCGACCGAATTCCGGAGGCGTATATCCGCTCTGGCTGCTGTTCGGAATCGCGATGACGGTCATCTACTTTACGCTGGATCGACTGATGCTGAAGAATGTCGATATAGGATTTTTCCTGGTGATGCTGGGCCTGATTTCACTCATCCCGGTCGGCACCATGATGTATTTGAACAACTTCGAAGTTCAACGCTGGGCGGACAGCGATCACAGTCCGTATTCCACTGATTAAATAAGCCATTAGAAATCTGTCGTCCATGAGAACCAATGGGAGCGGATCGTGTTGAAGTCTTTTCTGGCAAAGCTGTATCTGATTGTCGGCAGCTTTCTGTGTTTGATGTTTGTCGTGGGAGTTCTGTCTGGCTGGAAACTGCCGTCTGTCGATTTTGACAGTTCGGGACGCAGCAGTGGCGGCTTTTGGGGGATGGGAAAATGATGGATGTGATATCTGAATTTGGTGCTCCGATGCTGGCTCAGATGGCCGAGCAATTGCCGTCGATCGATGTTGGCGGGTCAACATTGATCCGCCATCTTGTCGCAGCAGTCGTGTTTGCGTTCGTAGGCGTTGTTGTGCTGACATGCAGTTTTTTTCTGATCGCTCGCTTCAGTCCCTTCTGCATCGTGAAAGAGATTGAAGAAGATCAGAACGTCGCTCTGGCAATTCTGGTTTCGTCAGTCATTCTTGGTCTTTCCATCATCATCGCTGCAGCGATTCTGGGATAGGACATGAATCGGGCGCCGCTGTTTCTTCTGTATCTGAATGTGCTGATCGTCGCGACCTGCGGACTGATCTACGAACTGCTGGCTGGAACGCTGGCAAGTTATCTGCTCGGCGATTCTGTCACGCAGTTCTCCCTCGTGATCGGTCTTTATCTGTCCGCGATGGGCGTTGGAGCGTGGCTTTCGAAATACATCTCTCGACAACTGGCCGCCTGCTTTATTGAAGTAGAACTGGCGGTCGCGCTGGTCGGTGGATTCTCCGCGCCGCTGCTGTTTGTGGCATTCGGCGCGATTGACTGGTTTCGTCCGCTGCTGTTCGGAATGGTGTTTGTCATCGGCACTCTGGTGGGACTGGAACTGCCGTTACTGATGCGGATCCTGAAAGAACACGTGGACTTTGATGATCTGGTTTCGCGAGTCCTGACGTTTGACTACATCGGTGCCTTGCTGGCGTCGTTAATGTTTCCGATCCTGCTGGTTCCAAACCTTGGGCTGGTGCGCACTTCGCTGGTGTTTGGAATTCTGAATGCGTCGGTCGGCATCTGGGGCAGTTTTTTGCTCAGCCCATTGATGACACCGCGCCGCGCTGCCGGACTTCGCGGGCGCGGCGTGCTGGTCATTGGACTGCTGACTGCAGGCATCATCAAGGCCGATGCACTGACTCGATACGCCGAAGAACAACAGTTGTCAGCATCCATTGTGCATGCAGAAACCTCGCCGTATCAGCGGATCCTGATCACACAGAATCGTACCGGCTTTCAGCTGTTTCTAAACGGTCATTTGCAGTTCAATTCGGCCGATGAATACCGTTATCACGAAGCGCTCACTCACCCGCCCATGTCGGCCGTGAAAACGCCAAAGCGGGTTCTTGTGCTGGGAGGAGGCGATGGACTGGCCGTCCGAGAAGTCCTGAAGCATCCCTCAGTGGAACAGGTGACGCTGGTCGATTTGGATCCTTCAATGACCACGCTGGCCGATCGCTTTCCGCCGCTGGCTGAACTGTCGCATCAGGCATTGCGAGATCCCAAGGTCAATGTCTTCAATGCGGATGCGTTTATCTGGGCCGGACAACAGACCGGCGAACCTTACGATGTGATTCTGATCGACTTTCCAGATCCCAGCTCATTTTCTGTCGGAAAACTTTATACCAGCTATTTCTATCGGCGAATTCACCCATTGCTGGCAGACGATGGCCGGATTGGCATTCAATGCACGTCGCCACTCATCGCGCCGCAATCCTACTGGTGCATCCTGAATACGATGCAGGATGCCGGATTTCACGTTCAGCCGTATCACGCGTCTGTCCCCACGTTTGGAATCTGGGGCTTTGCTTTGGCCGGCAAACAGCCGCTAACATCGGAGCCCGCGCTGGCTGAAAATTTGACCGGATCTTTGCGATTTTTGAATTCACGGACCATGTCAGATTTGTTCTCCACACCAAACGATCTGACCCGACATGACAGCGAAGTGAATCGACTTAACAACCAGGCGCTCGTCCAATACTACGATCAGGAATGGAGACTTCTGGAATGAACCAGGCCGGCATTCCGGAGGGACAGTTTTCTCGCCGCGACTGGCTGCTGACATCATTGGCCGCTGCCGCTGCGACTCAGTTCTCCGGTTGCCAACATGCCCTGGCAGGACTCACCGGTGAACTGTTGAAACCGGGAATGACACTCGGTCACCAGCTCCGCGACCGTTCGCAGGAGGCACGGTCGGCGATCGACGCGACTGCGAATTCTGAGGGCAGTGTACGGAACCTGGATGTTGCAATTGTCGGTGCGGGGATTGCAGGATTGTCGGCCGCGTGGCAACTGAAACGATCCGGACTGAGTTCCTTCCGCATCTTTGAACTGGAACCGGAGGTTGGCGGAACATCACGTACTGGAACCTGCGACGTAACGGAGTTTCCGTGGGGCGCGCATTATGTTCCGCTGCCGGATGTGAGCAATCTGGATTTGATTGCTCTGTTTCGTGAAATGCAGGCTGTGCAGGTGTCTGAGCACGACGGAGCTCCGATCGCAGCGGAAGGCGTTTCCTGC
>JBDNHX010000024.1:0-11210 GCA_041688565.1 Planctomycetaceae bacterium | reverse complement strand
TGCGATTGAATTGTTTAACCACGAATGGCACGAATCACACGAATGAAAACAAGCGGAACATTAAGATTCATTTCGGGTGCGTTTGTCTCTGTGCACTCCGTGTTCTCCGTGGTGAACATTGTGCTTTCGTTTTTTACCACGGAGGGCACGGAGTTCACGGAGAAGGCACAAACGCAACAAGTCGGTGCTTGGGGCAAACTAACGTGTTCTTGGTGCGGACAGCACAAGGGCGAAGGGCGAAGGGCGAAGAGTGTGGAGCGAAGAGCCAAGGGGAGCGTGGAGTCGAGAGCCCTATCCTGGATAGCGAGCAATCTGGACGAGCATTTGTCTTATTTCGACGCGTTCGGTCAAATTGAGCTTCAGCAGTTTTTCTGTCACACGACCGATGGAAGTCTTTCCATTGACGCGTCCATGGATGTGCTCAAAGTGGTCTCCCCAGTGATTCAACCGTGGATTAAACAGAGGGGCGAGTGATCCCGTTAATGAATCTCTGGATGCAATGTCTGAGCCCTTGTATCGATTGCAATCGAAGCAGGCCCACGCGAGATTCTCAAACGTTGTCTCACCCCCGTGTTTTTCAGCGATGATATGATCCGGTTCATGAGAGAACCATGCATCATCTTCTGACAGTAAACAGTATTTGCAGCACCCATTTGCACGTGCCTGACGGCTGCGTCTTAATGCTGCTGAGACTCTGGTGGAACTCATGATGCGATGTTCGCGTAGTGCCGGGCCCGAGCCTTGATCAGCTGCATCAACGATTCGATTTGTCCCAGACGTTCCAGCTCCGTTGCCTCGTCCTCGGTTAACTCATCTGACCTCGAGCGATCGAGAAGATATCGAGCCCGTTCCTGAGATTCCGGTGATGGCTTGAACCTGACGATCTCTAATGCGGTTGTCCCGCGGGCAAACAAATCCACCACTTCACCGTACGCTTTCTCTGTCATGTTCATTGCTCCTGTCATTCTTCATCACGGAGGCGGTAGGGTTAGGAGACGTTTTCAATTTTAATCGCGATGGGCATGGGGCATGGGGCGTGGAGCCGGGGGCTAAGGGCGAAGAGGGTGAACTAACGTGTGCTTGGTTCTTGGTTCTTGGTTGGACAGCAAAGAGCCTAGAGCGAAGAGCAACTCTGTGCCCTCAGTGGTGAATGTTGCGATTGGTTGTTAACCACGAAATAAACGAATTTCACGAATGACGACAGGGACTGTTGGCGCGGACTTCGTTCCTGTGGGTGACGGCGTGTGTTGTGGACGCCTCAAATGATTGATCTCGACACAGTCGCATCGGTGTGGCAAAGCTACGTTGACTTTGCCGTTGTTGCACAGAAAAATCCCAAAGTCGCGATGACGTTCAACAACACGGTGTGGCATTTTCGGCACATGCATGATGCCAATTTACAGAATGCGGTTTTGAATGATGCATTAACGGTTGATGGGGGAAACGTTCTTGGTTCTTGGTTGAGTCGCGAAGACGTGGGAGAGCGGGTTTTGGCAATGGCGACATTTCATTGCGACGACTCCCCAACGTGTGACGCGAGCCGCATGATCAGTGAAGTTTCTCTTGCGAAATCTTCCGAGTCATCATGTAGAAGAGAAATATTTGCCTGCTGCATAGCGTTCAGCAGAAAGTGGATGCGAGGAATCCCCAGCCAGCGTGCCGCCATACCCGACGTGAGTTTGCTTTCTCTGAACAACGCGATGGCTGACTGCTGCTTAACAAGATCGCCAAACTGGCGTGCATTCAAATGAAGCCCCAGCAGAATTTCCTGAGGACATTCAAACTCGATGAGTTTTTCAGATGTTGCCATGCTGGTCTCCATTAAAGCAGCGTGTGAGGCTACCACGATGATCACCGACTGGTGCGGTATCCACAGTGAATACGCCCGAAATTGAGGTGGGGTGGTTTGCAGTCGGCAGTCGGCAGTCGGCAGTGATCCGGGTGTTCACGATCGAGAGCGAATTGAACGAATCAAGCCTTGGATCATTGCAGATATTTGTTTCGTTTCCTGACACCATAGCGTGGCTACTTCAGCAGCGATGAAACCGACTTTGATTCCCACTATCGCTTGCGTGCGACTTTCGCCGCATGAAGCTCGGGCATAATCAAGAAATTTGCACTGATCGGCTGGTGTTGATCGTTCCATGCCTTCAGCGATGTTTGATGGAATGGACAGGCCGGAACGAGTAATCTGATCCTTAAAGCCATAATCCCGGCATTCGGCCAGACGTAAATAAATCTCTGCACTCAAATCCACCGCCCTTTGCCATACTTCCAAGTCTTCAAAACCGGGCATTTGGGAAAGTCTCCAGTTGGCAGCGAACGCATTACGTTCGCCGTACCGCTGTAAACTGCCGACTGACAACTGAATACTCCGTCGTCAGACGGTATCCATAAACGTTTGTTCGGTGCGGTTGAAGATGATCACGCCGACGACAAGCGTGACGATTGTGAACACAGTGGTGTAAGCGAGTCCGGCGATGGATGGGCTCCCTGCGCCAAGAAATCCGTACTTGAACGCTTCGATGACGTGGGCAATTGGGTTCCACCACAACCAGGCTCGCAGGTTCGGCGAAAGAACGCTCATCGGATAAATGATCGGCGTGGCGTACATCGCTAGTTGGACTCCAAAGCCCAGCAAGAAGTTCAGGTCGCGGTACTTGGTGGTCAACGAGCTGAAGATAATACCAAGCCCCAATCCCATACCGGCCATGAGAAGCAGGCAATAGACCGTCGACAGAAGCCAAATATTGGGATGCAGCGACTTGTCAGTCGTCAAGTACCAGACCCAGAGAGCCAGGAACAGAGTGAACTGGATCAGGAGCTTGATCACTCCGGAGACAACCTGCGACATCGGCACAATCAGGCGAGGAAAATACACCTTGCCAAAGATCCCGGCATTGCTGGCGAATGTGCTGGATGTCTTCAGCAGGCAGTCCTGGAAGTAATTCCAGATGATCACGCCTGACAGGTAAAACAAAGGCGCCGGAATTCCATCCGTACTGATGTTCGCGATGCGGCCGAAGACGATCACATACGTCAGCATTGTGGCGATTGGCTGGATGAAGAACCAAATCGGTCCCAGAATCGTCTGCTGATAAACCGTGACGATATCCCGCTTGACGAACATGTACAGCAGGTCGCGGTAGTCCCAGATCTCCTTCAGATTGATATCAAGAAGGTGCCGCTTGGGCCGGATGATCAGATCCCACTCTCCATCTTCGACGGGAGTGGCGAGTGAAGAGGTACTAGTGGCGAGGGAAGGCATAGGGAGTTTTTAGTTGGCAGGAATCGCAGAGTGGGCAGCTGGCAGAAATTGCAGAGTTCTTGGTGTGTCGTGCCTGGTGCGTCGTGCCTGATCGGGGCTTGGTGTGTTTTTTAGTTTTTGTCACTGGAGTCAAAGCTTTGTTGCAATTGGATCAATTGCGTCTGAAGGGCTTCCACGGTTTGACTGATTAACTGTTCACGCGGTTGTTCTTGCTGCCCTGACAACCGCTGATACACTCGGATTTGACCTACCAGCTCACCTCTTTCAATTCCTTGCTCAATTCCTTGCTCAATTCCTCTTTCTATTCCTTGCTCAATTCCTCTTTCTATCCCATGTCGTTCAATCGAAGTGATGTAAGGCATTTGTTTCTCCCGTTCAAATGTTAAGAGCTCGTTTTCGAATTGTAGGGCGATGTCAGTGGGTAAATCCATCATCCAGTCGATCATCCTGAACAAGTCCCTGACGACTTCGCGCGACAGGCCTCGTTGATACAGCGGCCTGAGTAGTTGCAGTTTCCACCGACAACGGTCGGCCGGATCGTGGGCCGTTTGTCGAGTCATCAGATGGGCCAGAATGACAGCTGTTTCTCAGAGAGATTCTTATAACTTGTCAGCCTCTACAACGACCCATTCTTCCGTTGGAATTACAGAGTTCAGCTAATGCACGACGGAAAATCGGGGCAGCGGGTTGAGGAAGCAGTTGGGACTCCTGGTTCGGTCGCAGTGTAGAACTCCATCTGACCGTCCAGTTGGCAGAACCAGACTTCTTCGGCACCTGCTTCGAAGTACAGCTGTTTCTTCAACGTGAGTTCGGACTTTGTATTGCTGGGAGAAATAACTTCGACGCAAATCTCCGGTGCGATTTCGAAAGCAGGTTGAGATCGGACCTGGCCAAATCGCTGCGACGAATACCAACCTACATCTGCGGCTCGAACGCCATCAATTGTGGAAATCGGACATTCTGCCAGTACCTGCCCCTTGAGCAATCTCTCCATCGCGAAAAGAATGCTCGATTGCCGATAACTGTGCTCACCTGCTGGCGGAGGCGTCATGAGGATCTGTCCGTGTGCATTGGTTTCGATGCGAAATGGAACGTCGGCGAGAGTTGAATCGCGCAGCAGTTCCTCCCATCGCCGCCGATTCATGTCAATCTGCTCTTCCCGACTGGGGAGTTCAATGATCAGTTGCATGCAATTGGTCTCAGTTTTCAGGCGTGTGGGTGCTTGGTTGGAATAACGGTGTGTTTGGTGAGAACTAAAGTGTGCTTGGTGCTTGGTGCTTCGTGCTTCGTTGAGTCAAGGAATCGCAGGTTGAGTCGCGGAAACGCAGGGGCGCACGTTCTTGGTGCTTCATGCTTGGTTAGATAGCGGATGAAGCCGCCAATCTTTGCGTGTGTTTTGCAGGCAAGTTCATACCTGTCGTCAAACTGTGGCTGCGTGATGTACTGCTGGTCCAGTGCGAGATACAGCTGACTCTTCACTTCAGTACATGATCGTTGTGAGTATCACAGGAATTTCACAAACTCGGCATTGCTTCCGCCGTCAAAACCTTCGGCGATGTTGTGCATGACAGAACCTGCTGCTCGTTGGATCTGATCCTTCAAGCCAAAGTCTCGCGAGAACTCAGAGCCTTTCGTCAATGAATACACCATGCGAGCAAGCTCTCGCGCAAGTTGCCATCCTTCAATATCTTCAAACCGTTCGATTTTCGCCAACCGTTAACTCTTTAAGAAACGACGAACAAAGCACCAAGTACCAAGCACCAAGAACCAAGAACTGCGACTCCGTCGCTACACCGTATCCATAAACGTTTGTTCGGTGCGGTTGAAGATGATGACGCCGAGGACAAGCTTGACGATTGTGAACACAGCGGTGTAAGCCAGTCCGGCGATTGAGGGACTCCCTGCGCCAAGAAATCCGTACTTGAACGCTTCAATTGCTGATAAACCGTGACGATGTCTCGCTTGACGAACATGTACAGCAGGTCACGGTAGTCCCAGATCTCCTTCAGATTGGCATCCAGAAGGTGCCGCTTCGGGCGGATGATCAGATCCCAGTCCCCGTCTTCGAAGGGAGTGGCGAGTGGCGACGGGCATTAGTTGGCAGGGAGCAGAATTTTACTGACGACTGCTAACTGACGACTGACGACTCTTTTCGTGTGTAGTCACCGCGGCTGAAATACTTCTCCAACCAGCAATAGGCCATGATGAAGAAGTACCGACTGCCCATTTCCGTGATTTTGAGTTTTGCCACGCCGGTTCGTCGGTTTCGCCAGGTAATGGGAATCACAGTCCAGCTGTAACCACGAACAATCGCCTTCAGCGGCAGTTCGACGGTCAGATTGAAATGCGGAGACAGAAATGGTCGGCAACCATCCAGGGTTGTCTTGCGATAAGCTTTGAAAGCGTTGGTAGTGTCGTTGAGTTTTATGCGAAACAACAGTCGGATCACCAGGTTCGCCATGCGGTTCAGTTTCAGCTTGAACCAGGGATAGTCAATGACTCCGCCACCCTTCATGAATCGGCTGCCGAAAACACAGTCATATCCCTCGTTGAGCAGCTTCCAGTATCGCACCACGTCGCGACAGTCATCTGATTCGTCCGCCATCATGATGACAACCGCATCTCCACGGCTATGATTGATCCCATGGATGATTGCTCTGCCAAATCCATGTTCTCCGTGGTTCTGGACCGGAGCCAACTCCGGCAACTTATCCTGCAGATCCTTCAGGATGGGCCAGGTATCATCGGAACTTCCATCGTCAACAACAACAATCTCATGCGGAACGTTGTTCAGCCGAAGCTCAAGATGGAGATGCTCCACAGTCGACGCAATACATCCCGCTTCATCTCGAGCCGGCAGCACAATCGACAACAGTGTCAATTGCCGCTCGACGCAAATCTCGGCGTCTGTGGAAGGGGTGTTGGTGAGTTGCATGAGGGATGACAAAAGTTGGCAGTTGGCAGTTGGCAGAGAGCTTGGCAACCCCTACTGACTACCTTTCCGAAGAAAATACATAGCGGCTGGCGAGCGAATAATTCAGCAGGCAGCTGCCAAGGGCGCCAAAAACGGTATTGATTAGGTGGTTGACACCGAAGTAGTCCAGAATCGGAAACAACAGAAACGAACGGACGATCAGCGTTGCTCCTGCCGAGCCATGGTAGCGAAACAATTGTTGTGACAGAGTTTGTCGAAAAGTGCTGCCGGGATCATTCCAGACGAATAATCGATACACCACAAAGCTGTAGAGCAACGACAGTTCGATCGAGACCACATTGGCCAGATTTCGCAGTGCCACTGAATTCCAGCTGCACAGGTCGACCAACACATACATCAGGCCTACGTTGACGGCGGCGGCCGAACCACCGAAGAACAGGAAGCGAACCAGTCGATGTTTGAGAAGGCTCAGAGTTGTCAGTCGTCAGTTAGCGGTATTCAGGAAGAAGAGGCGAGAAGCGAGCGACGAGGAGAACGCAGCAAAGTCAGATGTTTCTCACTGTTCGTTTCTCCATTTTCTCTGATTCCGCGCGGACTTCGTTCCTGTGGGTGCCCTCAGCACACCCGGCGGAACTGCAGGAAGTTTTGCCACCGCTGATATTTCGCCAGCGGCACGGATTGAAGTCAACAGTTTTCAGATGCGTTGAGATAACGTCTGGGCAGCAGGAGTCAACCAACGATTCCGAACCTTCGCACAACCTGAACACGATATGCAAAGCAAGGCGGAATGGGAGGACTCTACGCCCGCCAGCTGTTCTGATTGTAGGAATCGAAGGGATTGAAAGAGGTGAGCGGAACGGGAGCCGGTAGTGTGGGGATATGCATCCCGTTCGGCAAATTTTTGCACGTCAACACTCACCAGAGAGCTTGCACCCTATGCCACTCGATTTGACAAAGTAGGCGTCACTCTCAGAGTGACGAAGGCCGCTAAACGCGGCCGTTGGCATTCATCACTCGGAGAGTGATGGCTACTATAATCGCAAATCGAGTGACATCGAATTTGCATTCTTACGCTTCCACGCGGCAATCAACAGTGCTGCAACGCCCAGCTTAGACTTTCGCCACCAACAGCTCGCCGCTCCGTGCTTTCCATGCTTCCACGATTTGCTGGATCGTGTCTTCGAGACTTATCGTGATGTCCCAGCTCGGGTAGTGCTGACGCATTTTGGACAGGTCGCTGTAGTAACAGATGTGATCGCCAATTCGATTCTCATCCACATACGAATAAACCTGTTCACGCCCAGTGAAGGAGGCAGTGAGCTCGAAGGCTTCCAGAATGGAACAGCTGTTATTCTTACCTCCACCTATGTTGTACACTCCAGCGACGCGTGGCGTTCCGATAAAAGCCGCGATGAAGCGGGCGACGTCTTCGCTGTGAATGTTGTCGCGAACCTGCTTGCCTTTGTAGCCAAAGACTTTGTACTCACGACCTTCCAGATTGCACTTCACGAGGTAACTGAGGAAACCGTGCAATTCCACGCCCGAATGATTGGGCCCAGTCAGGCATCCGCCTCGAAGACAGCAGGTCGGCATATTGAAATAGCGGCCGTATTCCTGCACCATGATGTCGGCCGCCACTTTCGACGCTCCAAACAGTGAGTGCTTGGATTGGTCGATGGAAAATGTTTCTGGAATACCGCCTGCAAATTGGGGATCCGCGTAGTCCCAGCGACTCTCCAGTTCCCGCAAAGCAATCGTATTGGGACGGTCCCCGTAGACCTTGTTTGTCGACATGTGGACAAAGGGAGATTCCGGACAAGCTTGCCGTGCGGCTTCCAGCAAATTCAACGTTCCGACGGCATTAGTGTCGAAGTCGTCGAACGGAATTGCCGCAGCGCGATCGTGGCTGGGCTGGGCGGCCGTATGAACAATCGCATCCGGACGGACGGTTCGCAGCAGTTCCAGAATACCTTCGCGGTTGCGAATATCGAGTTCATGATGCTGATAGCCTTGAATTAGCCCTGCCAGTCGCTGCTGATTCCAGCGAGTGTCTCCCTGGGGGCCAAAGAAGACGGCTCGCTGATTATTATCAACGCCGTGAATCTGCCAGCCTGTGGATGCAAAGTAGAGGCAGACTTCTGAACCAATGAGGCCTGAGGAACCGGTGACGAGTAGTTTTTTCATGGATTAAGCAGTGAGTAATTGTCCTGAAACAATATGCGGGTTTGCAAAATGTATGATGGACGTCCAGTCCGTCATTTTTCGGACGGACTGGAAGTCCATCCTACGGCGAATGACAGAGATCGTTTCAGGATAAATCCTAAGTGGCCAGAGGCGAAAACGGAAGATGGGAGTTAGCAGGAACTATGCTCGGTCTTCTGACCGTGATTATTCGTGCCATTCACGTGAATCGCGGGCAGAAGATTGTCGGGACCTTGATTGGAAGTTTTGGATCATAACCCGACGCGTCAGCGAGGGATTCGTGGGCACGCAGCCGAACGGCCTAAACTCAATCCCTCACTTACGTTTCGGGTTATTATTTGGCTCAGAAGTGAGCGATGTCCAACTGCACTTCGCTCGTCCACCGTTGAGATGTTTCTCCGTAGCCGAAGTTGTGAGACTTTGGACGAAATGACTGCCAGATCTCCGAACTCTCACGAGTCCGGCTACCGCGCGATGCAGGCTTCGGGAAGTATAGCCCATAACTGACACCCGCAAGACTTACGCTGATAGTCCGATCCAGTCGGGCTGCGTATCGGCAAATTCAGCGATTTCCGAAAGGATGTGCGAAACTTCGGTTGTTGGATTCCAGTTCCAGTTGGATTTTGCGAGGGCAGAATCGAGAACTACCCACGGCAGGTCGTATGGGCGAGCAGCGTTATCAGAGGAAACATAATTCTCACCCCAGCGGTCGCGGCAGAAGTCACTTAATTGCCGAAGAGATTTGACGGAAGCAATACCACCCGAGAGATTCACGATCTGGCTTCGGCCATCGTTGCAGGTTTCCGACTGCTGTCTGAGGAGTTCCACCAGATCATGCGGATGCAGACAGTCTCGAACCTGTGAGCCATGTCCATCGAATCCAATATATTTCAGGGCTCGCTTTTCTTTCCATGAATGCAGCCAGAATGCAAAGATGCCTTGATTCGCTCTACCGAACTGCCCTGCTCCGGCCATGACTCCGCAGCGGTTGATCCAAACTGGAAACTGAAAGGCATGACCATATTCCAGAGCCAGTTGTTCGGAGGCCAGCTTAGTACTGCCGTAAAGAGAGACGGGGCTGGCAGTGCTAAATGTTTCCGTGATGCCGTTTTCACTGAGGCCTTCGGGCCAATGCTCAGGGCTGGGGGAGTAGGCTCCGTTTTGGGAGATAACTGTGAGAGCTGCAAGAGGTGGTATCGAATAGACTCGGCTGGTGCTGAGCAAGATAAAGGTGGCTTGATGGGTTCGGCAGAGTTCCAGAAGATTGATGGTTCCCAGCAGGTTGTTTTCAACAAGTTGTCGACTGGGAGAACCTCCGCCAATTCCAGCCAGCACACTGGCATTGGCTGCAGCATCCAAAACGCAGTCTACTGCGCCAATGATTTCCAGGTCGCTGCTGTTGCGAATGTCACCATGCAGGACACGGATACCTAGTTTTTGAAGGTGATCTCTGTTTCGCCAGCTGCCCGCGCGCGAGAAGTTATCAATGCCAATGATCTCGGCGTCGGCATACGTTTCTTTCCATCGCGAAGCAATCGTGCTTCCGACAAATCCACAGATACCGGTGATGAGAAGCTTCATAGGAATGAAGTGCTTGGTGCTTGGTGCTTAGTGAGCGAAGAGCAGAGAGCGAAGATTTTCAAACGCACTTTTGCCCGGCAGGCACTTTGAGAAGTTTTGGGATTTCCTGAAACGGCCGGGCGCAGTTTTCCCAAGTCAGTTGGTCGGCTCGGGCGCGGGCGTTCATCGACCACTGAGCCCATGCGGAGCTGTCGGTGAGTGCTTTTTCCAAGGCAGATGCCGTCCATGTGGGATCACCGACCGGGCCAAACAGACCTGCACCGTCGCAGATTTCTGCAATCGCACAGCAATTCGTACTGATGACTGGAGTGCCGAAGCACATCGCTTCTGCTGCCGGAATTCCAAATGACTCACAACGACTCATCAGACTGAAAACTCGACTTGATGCATATAGCCGGTGCAGATCTTCGTTGCTGACTTTGCCAAGGATCTGAACAGAATCCTGAAGCTTCTTTACTGCGATTTGATCACGAATCCGTCGTTCATAGGCTTGATCGGGCCAGGGGCCAACAAGTTTCAAGATTGCCGGAATCGATCTGCCATGCAGTAGTTCCACTGCATCTACCAAAGTATCGGCTCCTTTCCATGAAGCCATCGCAGAAACGGATAAAATCGTAAATGGTTCACGTGCGATGTTCTGAAGTTGCAGAGCGGATTCGAACGTGTCAGCATTCAACCCGACCCATGCAATAGCTGATTGGGCTTCAGAAACCCCTGAATTGCCTTGGCGATAGAGGTCTCGCAAATGTCCGGAGATATAAATCATCATTGCCGAATTTTTGAACGCTCGGGAGTAGCCGATCCGCTGGAGCCTTGCTTTCAATCCATCCTTCCAGTTGCGATGTGCCTGAGGTACATAGCACCAGGGATTCTGGCACAGCGTCACCTGTGGCACTGGGCAATTGGGAGTGATGGCTCCGGAAACTGTCAGCACAAGGTCGGCCTTGGCTGCTCGCACAACACCCGGCAACTTTGTGGATTCCCACAATGTTCGCCTGGCCCAATGCTTCAATCGGTCGGGCAGGCAAATGGTATCGACACCCTGTTCAGTGATTTCCGCAGGCGGTGTTTCACTTTCATAGTGCAGAATTGTCATTTCATGAGCCGGCCGCATCCAACGTGTGAGCGGACGTAGAAACCCGTAAACGACGTGTTGGCCGCTCATAGAGCCGATAGAGAGTGTGTTAACGAGAAGTCGCAAGTGATCTTGTCGGCAATTAGTTT
>JBDNHX010000199.1:0-10780 GCA_041688565.1 Planctomycetaceae bacterium | reverse complement strand
TCCAAGCGAAAAAACCTAGGCGGCTAAAACCGACCCTGCGGTTCACCGTGCGCTTACTGCCACCCCGCAAAAACCAAAAGCCCCAACGGGGCGAAAACCAACGATGTAGCACCGATGTAGCACCGAGGAAGCACCGAGGAAGCACCAAGGGTCGAAACACCAAGGGTCGAAACACCAAGGGTCGAAACACCAAGGGTCGAAACACCAAGGGTCGAAACATCAAGGGTCGAAACATCAAGGGTCTCTTCGTTGTAAAGGTTGGAAGAGATCCTCGGCCAACTTCAACAGAATAGTAGACCTACCTGGAGATGTGTTTCGCTGAACTTTCAGGACACAATTATGCCACATTACTTGATGTCTGCATCAAAGAGACCCGTTTGATGCTCAGCAAACAGTCCTGACCAGTTTGCTGCTTTTTGACCCGTTTGATGCTTTTCGAACGGACGCTCAGGACAGACCGGTCGCCCGGTCCGCCCCTCCGCTGAAGGCCGAAGTAATTGGCTAGACTTTCTTCGCGAGATACTTGCATTCGCTATTCCAAACCGGTTTTATCCCGGCACACAGCGTCCCCTTTCCTTTCCTAGCTGGCATTCAGATTCTCCGATTTTCCTCCAAATTCCGTAGTAATTGCCGCGCAAACTTCTGTTGAATCGGTAGATAGTTCCCATTCAGAGGCGTCAAAACATTCAATTCGCACAATTGACTCACAGTTTAATGAATCGATCACTTCGATTTCGCCATCAATGACCTGAAAACTGCCATGTAGAAATTCACAAAAATCACCGAAATTCATCAGTACGCCATCTTCGTTCCAAGTATCTTTCTCCAATAGTAGAGTCGATGCGCCGATTGATTGAGTCGAAAAAAGTCTCAAGTTTCTGAGTCGATATGACTGTCGCCACAACATAGGTAATCTATCGAACAGTGAATTTAGCGGTACTAGGACACCATTAACCAAATCTCGAACAACAAACTTCCGCATTGGAGTATCTACCAGATATATGGTTGTGCAGGACCGTAACCGGGAGTCCCGCCATTTGGGTAATAAATCCCTTGATGTTGATGAGGGTTTACATGCCCAGGAATCGTCGGACGGCCGTGATCTGTGAAGTGTATGTCGCGAACCCAATGTCCGTTTTCGCCAAACTCGCGCGAAGTCAGATATGGTCCAGCTTTCCGACTGATTTCAGTGCCGAGTTGTGTGTGGGGAAAAGGCGATTCAGGAATCATTTCCCCTGTTGAAGTCCGCCGTGGCGACGGCGGCCACCCAATCGTACCAGCTTCATCAGCCCACAGGGAGCTCGCAAGTCTGTTCGTATACGCGCGAGAGGAAGCACCTGCACTTTGCCACTGGAAGATTGTTTCGGCCGGCACGGACTTGTATCCGGCGTAACCACCGGCAAACCCAGCGAGTGGCATGCCGATTGCAGATACTTGCTGAGGACCAGACATGTGATCCCAATTGGTAATTGTTTGATCAATGTGTCCTCCCAGCGCATAACCCCCATAGATACCAAACCCGTACCCGCCAACGGTAGTCGCGGCGGGAGCAAAGCCATAAAATGCCGCACCGACGCGAGCAAAGCCAGCTCCTGTGACATATCCAAACGATGCCGTTCCAAGAATCTGCCCGCCCGAATAGAGATAACTGTCCTCGTTAAACGCGGAGAGATCTGCCGAATACCAGCCCAAACTATTTCGGTATTCACGAGCATAGTTCAGTGTAGCTCCATCCGCGAACCCAGACCCCACGGACACGGTACCGTTGATGAAGGAATCAAATCCATTGCCACCGCTTGGGGCGAGCACCGCTCCCTGGTAGTAGAGGTCCTGAAAGTCATGATTCGCGGCTTTCTGATACCCACTCAAGCTGCCCTCGTATCTGGCTCCAGACAATCTTTCTAATACGATGCGTTTCTTCTCCAGATTGCGATAGGCGCTGGAGGCTTCTCCGAACTGATAACCGAGTGTACCCTTTCTGGCCTCGGTGAGTTCATACACAGTTCGAGCAGTGTTGACTTCTTCCTGGAGCTGTGCAACCTGTTGTCGCCGGTTGACATAGTCTCCGTTCAGGAGGGCTGCGGTAAAATTGGTGACCTGATACCCGACAGTTCCATCGTAGGCATCGAGCCCGTAGTCCGGATAGAGACTGCCAAAAATCGGCCGTGGGAATTCCCAGGTCGACGAATCCTCAATAGAGTATGTCAGGTCTGCGTGGATAGCAGTTGTGTCCGAGGAATCATCGTATTCAGAATAAAGAGCCGTAGAAATCCTACTGCTCGATCCATCCCCTGTCTCTTCCACGTATCCCACCGTTTGAATTCCGCCGCGACTCCGTGTCGGGCCAGTGCGAACGGGATCTTGTGCGGCCTCGATTCTGCGGGCAGCCATGAGTTGGGTGGTTTGGACGGTTTGATGGATGGAGGTGGCGGTGTTCCAGAGGCCGGTGGTGATGGAGATCGATCGCAGGGCTCGCTGGAGTTGGGGGTCGCCGGTGGCGGCGAGTGAGGCGGCTCCTGCGGACAGGTTCAATCCCACGCTGATCCGCTGGGCTGGGGATATGCCGGGGCTGAACAGGGCTGTGCCGTGATTGACTCCGAGGTTCGAGACTTGCAGGATCGATGAGAACGTGCCGTCGCCTATCGTGCTTCCGGTGGCAATTTCATAGCCGGAAGCCAGGCCACTGGCAGCGCTCACCGATCGTCCGATGCTGCCGCCAGGCAGATTGCCCCAGAATCCTCCGGTAATCGCAGCACTGGCGCCGAGAGTGGCACTAAAGGTGCCGTCACCGATCTGGTCGCCACTGAAGACTTCATAAGAACTGACAACTCCCGAGGCGAACTGCAGCGAAGCGGCAGCAAATCCCAATGAGCCCAATCCGCCCACGGCAAGGGCGCCTCCGGATGCCAGAGTGCCGGCTACCAGCAGACCTTTCTGGATGTTGCCGTTCTCCCATTGTTCCTCAAACAAATCGCCCGTGTCATAGACCGCATCGACAACGAAATCTCGGACGTCTCTGAGGGCGTCGCCAAGATGATCGCCCGCCTTGTCGAAGAACTTCCCGATGCTGAACAGCCCGGTCGGATCCGACAGATTCACGGGATCATTGCTGGCGTAGCGGCTGACGTTGATATCACAGCCTTCAAATCCCAGCGGATCTTCGCCGATGAATCGTCCGGCTGACGGGTCGTACCAGCGGGCTCGCGCGTAATAGAGCTGACTGTCGCTATCCCAGAACATCCCACTGTGGAAGTGATCGTAGTCGACCGTGGGGCCGGTCTGAGTGGTCAGTGATCCGAAGCTGCTTAACGTGCGATGGTCGAGCGTGGCGCCCGCCGTGCTGATCACGTCGCGCACAGTGCCCGCCTGATCTTCCACCGGCCACAGGATGCCGCTCACGGTTGTCTGATCGGCGAAGACCTCATCCAGCGACTGGGCATCAAAGTACTGATGCGTGATGGTGCCCGTCGAATTCATCACCGCGACAAGCTGACCACCATTCCACACGTAGTTTTCGGAAACAGGCGTCTGCCCGGTAACGGTGACCTTCTTCGAAATCCTGTCGCCAGAATCGTTGTACGCGTATTCCACCGTCTTCAGCAGCGTCGCAGTGCCGCTGCCTGGAGGACTATAAAATTCGACTTTGGCCAATCGATTGCGATGATCCCAGGAGTACATTGTCGACTCCTGAATAATATCGGAACCCTGGGCCATCAGGACTCGAGTCTTCTCCGTCAAATTGCCTTCGGCGTCGTACAAATACCGAAACGCTCCATCATAGAAAATGCGGTTGCCTTTTCCGATAATGCTTCCGGCGACCTGACGATTGCCTGAAGAATCGTAGTTGAACGATTCGTCGACTCCATCGACTCGCGTGGTCCCAACAAGCTGGCCGAATGCGTCATAGTCCTGAAATGTGGTCCCATCTACCGATCCCACTTCTTCCATCAGACGCCCATCGGCGAAGTACCGATAGCTGTACGTGATCGGAAGGTTGCTCGATGGAGCGGGGCGACTGTGCGAAAGATTCGTCAGTCGCCCTGCATTATCGGTCACGTAACTTGTCTGCAACACGATGCTGGTCAGTGTTGCATCGGCGTATCGTGTTGTCGCGGAAAGACTGCCGTCTGCCAGATACTCCAACTTCACCGACTTGTTCTGCCAGCCGGAAAAATTTGACGCCGTCTGCGAAATGGCTGTCAAACGGTTCAGGAAGTCGTAATTGAGGTAGTTCGTGGTGACCAAAACCTGGGCACTGCCAGTTCCTGTCTGCTGAATTCGGCTGATACGGTTTCCGAAGACGTCATACGCGAACGTTAGTTTTGCCGAGTTCTGACCGGAGGTCGTCTTTGTTTCGACTGTTGTGATCCGGTTGAGATCGTCGTAAAGGAACTCACGTACCATCGAAATCGCGCCGGTCGCCATCGTTCGCTGCTGGTTCACTCGCAACCGTCCGTAGTTGTCGTACCAGTTTTCAAACTGTGAGACGAACGCCGTGCCGGTGCCTGAGGGCTGCAGCCATTGTTCGCGCAGCAACTGACCACCGTTGTTACGAACGTACTGCGTCTTGTAGCCTCGACGATCCGTCATGATGGACAGATTTCCGACAATGTCGAATTCAAAGACGGTGGAATTGCCCAGCGGGTCTGTTTCCGCCACCACCTGGCCCACGGCATCGTGCTGCCAGCGACTGGTATTGAATGTCGGGTCGATCAGCATCGTTCGCTGGCCATTGGCATCATACCAAAACTGCGACACACCACCGTTGGCGTCCACGATGCTGGTGACTCGATGGAGGTCATCATAGCGATTGAGCGTTGTGGAAAAGACGTCCGCCGTAGAGCCTGCCAAAGTCGAAGGACTCATCAGATGTCGAACATCTGTGGCCGCAATGTTGCCCGCCGCGTCGTAAGTTGTTCGTGTTTCTGACGAGATCGTCTCCGACGTGGTGCTGGCCGTAGTTCCGTTCGGGTCTGCTCCCACCACTCGGATCTGGCGATCCAGTTCGTCATAGGTATAATTGGTGACGCGATTCATTTCATCCTTGAAGGCAATCAGCCGCCCGGCCAGGTCGTAAGTGCTGCTGCGGACTGGACCGCCATTGATGGCTCCCGTCACTGGATGAGGACTTTGGGTCTGAATGAGCCGATTGAGCGCATCGTAGACATAGTCAGTGGTGTTTCCTCTCGCGTCAGTTTCACGGATTCGGTTACCGGCAGCGTCGTAAAAAAACGTGACTGCAGGGGCTGGCAATCCGTCGGTGAGGTCTGGATCAGGCTGAGTGACCAGGATCAGCTGGCCTCGCAAGTTATACACGTTGGAAATCGTGCGACCCAGATGATCAGTGCTGGCCACAACACGGCCTGCAAGATCATAAGCGAACGATGACGTCGGTGCCGGCAATGGACCCTGCAGCCCATCCGGGTCCGGCAGCGTTGTTGTCAGCAGTCGATTGAGACGATCGTAACTGTAGGTGGTGATTCGTCCCAGCGAGTCGACATCAGCCGACTTTTTACCGGCCTGATCATAGCGGACCTGAATGATCGGAGTGGCATCCGTCGCCGTTGGCTTTGGCAGCGTTGTTGAAACGAGTCGATTGAGACGATCGTAATCAAAGAAGATTACTCGCTGTTCGGCGTCGGTCGACGATTGAATGTTCCCTGCCAGATCGTACGTCTGCGACGTCACCGTTTGAACGATCGGTACTTGGCCATCAGGAACGCGTTCCGGGCGGATACTGGTGCTGAGCACGCGATTGAGGGCATCCAGAGTCCGCACGGTTTCTGTCCAGACTTCGATACTGGATGCACTGCGGCTTATCAGAACCTGTTCTTTGACGAGGTTACCGACGGCGTCGTAGACAAAAACCGATTCCGGCCGAGTGACCCCTGCAGCGGGAGTCGGCAACAATTGCCGCGTCTTACGGTTCAGATTGTCGTAAAAGAATTGGGTCACGCCACCGCGAGGATCTGTAACCGATTTCAGACGGCCCTGCTGATCGTAGGAGTTGGTGGTGGTTGGACGACCATTCGCATCCGCGGCAGGCTGCAGAACCTGAATGACCTGGTTCCACCGATTGTAAACAGTGTCGGTGATGTATCCGCGAACATCCTGGGATCTTGTGAGATTCCCCACCAGATCAAACCACGATCTGGTTTCGTCCCAATCGTTTCCGTTCCAGGCCGCCGCAAGAAGTTGCCGGTTCAGTGCGTCGTATTCAAAACGTGATTGACGCCCGAGTACGTCCGTGACCCGACTTACATTGCCATTCAAGTCGTATGCGGTTGATGAGTTCCCGGAGATTTCAGGATCGTTGAGGGCTGCATCGACGGCAGTGGCCCGAATCGGTCGATTGAGCCGGTCGAAGGCAGCGGACGACGATCGCCCCGATTGATCTGTCACCTGAATAACGTTTCCAACCGCGTCAAACGTCACTTCGGTTCGCGGAGAAATCTGGCCGTTCCAGTACGTTCCATCCGGATGCGGCATTTGGGTCGTCACGGTTCGCCCAAGGGCGTCAGTTTCAAATCGAGTGAAACGTCCCAATGCATCCGCTGTACTGACGATACCTCCGAAAAGATCGTATGCGGTTGTCAATGTTGGCCGAGCTGTTCCGCCGCTTCCATTCGAAACCGGCGGGAGTGCAGTCATCGTCCTGCGGTTCAGGCGGTCGTATTCGAAGTTGGTCGCTCGGCCCAGGGCATCCATTGAAGCCGTGAGATTTCCCAGCGAATCGTATTGCCATTGAAGAATCGGCGATACGAAGGCTGTTCCACTACCGTCCGGGTCCGGCAGCGTTGTTTTCGTTTTCAGATTCAGCTCATTGTATTCATGACGTGTGACGCGATCGTCCGTCGTGAGGTTCGGATTGCCGCGATCGATTTCTGCAACGAGGTTGCCGAACGCATTAAACACGTATTCGAGAACTGTCCCGACCAGCGGACCGTTGGTATCCGGATCCGATAACGTGGTTCTGATCACACGGCCGAAGAGATCCGAAACGTAGGATGTTACTCGTCCCAGCAGATCGGTCTCGGTAGCCACATTGCCCAAAGAATCATAAGTAGACGACACAACCGGCGCGGCCAACACGGGGGTGCTGCTTCCGGATGTGAGCGACAGCACAGACGGAAGTGTCTTGCTCACGACACGATTCCCCGCATCAAATTCGAAGGCGGTTGTTTGACCTGCAGCATCCGTCGTTGTGGTCACGTTTCCAGCGAGATCGTAGGTGGTGACGACCGTCGGCATCTCCAGAGTGGATGCGGGATCCAGTGAATCGGATGACGCAATACTTTTCACCACTGGCATGACCTGCCGAATCACACGATTCATGGGATCATAGACGTTCAAGGCACTGCGGCGGCCTGCATCAATGGTCTCAACGATGTTGCCCGCCGGGTCATAGGTCACCCGTGTGACATATCCGAGCGCATCCTGCGTGGCAATGGCTCGACCAAGCACGTCATAAACCGTCTTTGTGATCCGAGCGGCCGGACTACTGCCAGGAACGGCCGGTTCGCCTGTCGATGGTGACGCGATCAGAACCACTGCCCCGTTGATATTCCGGGTGTACGCCGAGTTTCGCGTCTCAACAATGCGTCCCATGCCATCACGTCGGGTGATCGTGGCCAGCCCTGTCGTACCCGAAGTCGATGCATAGGGAGCCAACTGGTATTTTTGCCAGCCGGCACGATCATAGGCGAATTCGGTGATCAGTCCCTGAACATTAGAAATGCCCGTCGCGAGCCCATCAGGGTTGACGGTCGTCGTCGTGATGCCACCCGCAGCATTCCCGGACGAAACTGGCCTATCCTGAAAGTTGAAGTCTGTTGTCGTAATTCGCTTGCGCGTCTGATCAACAGAATCGGTCTCAGACTTTGTGACGTTCGCATCCGTCAATGTGTTGATCCGAGCGGCGGCCATGATCACAGCATCGTACCGCAGATCAAGACTGTCGGTGCGTTCCATGTTCCCATTGGCATCGTAGAAGAAATGGTCGACACGTTCCTTCCGATAGTTTGTCGCGCCGTTCGTGGTAACTTTGGATTCGTACAATGTTTGAGTGAGCTGATGCACGATATTGTACGTGTTTGTCACGCGTCCCGCAGCGGTTTCGTTAGTGGTCTGGTTGCCGAACGAATCGTAACCCAAAAGGGTTACGTTTCCGGCTGCATCTGTCGTTTTGACAACTCGTCCCGCTGTGTCATGTTCGTACGTGGCAGCAACGCCACGTGGATTCACTTGTTTAACGAGATCCCCATTTGCGTCATAGACCATGAGGGATGATGAGGCGTCGGGATTGATGGTCTGGACCAGACGTTCAAGCGCATCGTAGACAAAACGAGTACGATTACCGTTGGCATCGATTGTTGCAGCAATACTTCCGCCGATGTTGTACACCGTCGATGTGAACGTACCATCGGGCATGATCTGGCGGATCATCCGACCAAGGGAATCGTATTCAAACTGATAGACTGCTCCGTCCGGATCAGTCCTGCGTTCCAGCTGGCCATTTCGCCCATACTGGTATTGAGTCGCTAATACTGCTCCCGTGATATAGGGATCAGGAATGGCAGATGCAATGAGACGCCCGAAACGGTCGTAGGTGAAGTCTGTTTTTCGGGTCCGATTACCACTGGCATCATAGTCCAGCACATCGTCCAACCGACCGGTATTGTCGTAGACCGATTCGTCCACCGACAGTGTTGTCCATGTGCCGTTTTGTAGAGCCCGGTATCCAACACGCAGAGGATTTCCGAAACTGTCGAACCCCCCGACATCGAACTTCACGGAATAACCACGAGGCGAAATGCGTTCCGAAACCAATCCTTGAAGGTTATACGTAAACGTTGTGATGTTTTGCAGTGCATCCGCGGTTGATGCCAGGGCGCCCTTTAACGACCCAGGAGTACTTGTCGTGGCAGTGGTCGTGGTGAAGTAAGTGTTTGTCTGAATCCGTCGTATGGCCCCGGCGGCAGACTGTTCGTCAACTGTCACGACCTGATTGTAGACTGGGTCATAAGCCGTGAGTCGCGAAACCCCCGTGGCATCGGTTTCCTTCGTGATCCGTCCAGCACTATCGGATTGCCAACTTTGCTTCCGACCGTTCGTGGAGTAGGAGGCGGTGACCTGACGAGTCGCTGGTGCAACATCGAATATGGTTCGGTCTCCCGCAGGGGAAATCGTTTCCAGAAGATCGCCGAGTCCGGAATATCGATTTTGCGTGATGCCTCCGTGAGCATCGATCGTGGCGGTGATGCCGTTGACAGCATTGTAGATCAGGCGAGTTTCCGCGCCGCTGCTGTCACGAATCGTGCGTAGCCGCCCGTTCCCGTAGTATTCAAATGTTGTGGCAAGGCCCAGCCCATTGTCGGTCGCTGAGCCAGTGTAAGAGGACGCCGACCTCATCAGCTTTGCCATGCGGTCGCCACGAATTTCCAGCCCCGATGAACTGGGCGTGTAATTCCATGTGTACGAGTATCGCGAGACAGCCTCGGTGGGAACAGGCGCCGTGTATGGTCCCGTAGATTCCGACAGTGCTACTTTAGACAGCTGTCCTCGCCAGTCGTATCGATAATCCCAGACTCGAATCCCACTGACGCCAGCCGCAGGTGCGTTACCAGAATTCGCTGCTCCCACTTCAATGCGTGAAATTACCGTTCCTATCGATGGCATATCCTGCCCGCCGAAGCCGGTAAACGCGACAGAGAATTGATTAGATGCCAGCGTTGTTACGGTAAGCATGTTGGCCCCCACGGTGGGCAGGGCCTCGAGCGCCGTCTTGATCTCAGCCGCATCTGGAAAACGAGAAATGGCTGTGGTCAGGTGCCCGCCAAAACTTAACACCAGACGATCGTTGTCGTCGACCGTCCCCACGGGCGTCATGGTCAACTTTTGCTTTTCAACAATTCCTGGACCGCCTTTGGTCGTTTCGTACATCGACATCATGTAACGGAACGTCACCAGAATCCGCCCGGTTGACGATTCTCTTACCGAGTCGATTCGTGACGGGTCATTGACCGAGCGAATCAATTCGATCGAATTTCCAAACCGATCAGTGATTGATGTCAGATACGCGGTGGTAAACCCCTTCATCCGCGTCGCAATCGGATTGTAGTCTTTGAATCCATAGACATTTCCATCAGGCATTGTGATGGAATAGATGTCTCCATAGCTGACCTGAGCAGAAGAGCCGGTGACTGGACCATCAAAGCGTCGGACAACCACCCCGGGCATGTCCTCCGGGTTTGAGTAATCGGCAGTCGAATAGCCAGTGGAAGACGCTGTGCCAGTGACGCCATTGGCGGTGAAGACTCCCGTTGTTCCGTCAGGACGCCGCCATGCAATCAGTGCCGCCTCTCCCTGGCGGTCAGAGTTCACGTTGATGGGAACTGTCTTTGTTCTGGAATACCAGTTGTTTTTGTAGCTGCGAGAATGAACCTTAGTTGTCGTCGTCGTGGCAATTTCCAGTTGCTGTGCCAGGGGATGCATCCAACCGGCGCCAAAATCGCTGAGATCAGTGACATTCACGACACGATTTACCGTGTCCGAGTCACTTCGAGATGATGTCCATGTGCGTGTGAATGGAATTGACAAGCCGGGAATTGAGATCGTGAAGTCGGTGTCTGATTTTCGCAGAATGCCCTGATAGGCGTCAGACGTCATTGTGGATGTTTCCAGCAAAGACGCATTGGAAGTGGTCTGATTTTCAACGCCACCAACCACGCCTCCGTGCAACACAGAACCATCAGCGTCTGACATCAGCAGCGATTCAATC
>JBDNHX010000198.1:0-14142 GCA_041688565.1 Planctomycetaceae bacterium | reverse complement strand
CTCATCTGATAACTGTAGCTGCCGATAATCGTCTGGCTCTCAAAGTAGTCCGTTGCCGTGACGTCACGATAACCCAGATACACGCTGCCCCGCAGACTTCGCTGACTGAGAATACCAACGCTCCAGATGTTTTGAGCATGGTCAAACAGATCCCATGAGGCATCCGTCAGCAGGCTGGTCCGATCGCTGACGTTCCAGCGGTAGTGGCCGTACAGCAAACCAACATCTTCGCCGAAGTTGTCGCGGTCTGCCTTCGGAAACAGTGAAGCACCATATTCCCAGACCATCCAGTCGCGAATGCGTGGGGCATTCATTGGACCAACTTTGGTTTGCAGCCGATCGCGAAAGCCGAGGCGGATGGCCTGCAGATCGTCGGCCAGTTCGTGGTACGGTGCGCTGGCCCACAGGCCGGCGCCATTGCGGATGGCATAGTTTCGGGCATTGAATTCCGCAGGTAGAATGCCGCCATAAACCTGAAGCGGATATCGCGTTCGGAATCGTTCCTGTGAGTTCTCGTCAATCTCGTTGTACTGGGGAATCTCGTTGATGCCGCGGCTGGAATCTGTGTACGAGTATTCAATCATTGTGTCATGTTTGTGAGCCAGTCCGTTCAGATTGAAGATATCACTTCGCACGAACGGAAAGATCCTTGAGGCCGACATCCGCGCGCGAACACCGGCATTCATCAGATAGCGATCGACCGACTGACTGCCAAAGCCGTCTTCCCAATAAGCCGCTTCGCCCATCACAAAAGGCTCGAAGTTTAACGGCCCGACGTTGAGCGGCATGTTCAGTTCGTGGCGAGTCATCGCAACAACGCCGGAGGCATCGGTGATATACGGCAGTCCGTTGGGTGTGTACGGGTCATTGATATCCGACGGAGCTTCCATCTGCTGCATGTCGGCATAACCGGCGCTCGAATGCATGTTCCAGTACAGCAGGCCATCGAACAGCGGCTGAGAGAAACTGTAAAGGTCCGCGCGTGGCAACCACTGAGTATTTGCCTCAAAGCCGCTGAGGTCTGTTCGTCCCCAAAGCATCCCCGAAAACGCTCCCTGATCCTGGCGGATGCCGAGCAGGGTTTCGACGTCCTTCTCGGAATCGAAGCGATTCTCATGGTATTGTTCGAGATAATTACGATCGGAAAGGTATCCGATTTCGCCAAAGATCATCGCCCCGCCAGAAAGCTGCTGGCGATGTCGCCACGTCGCTTCACCGCGTGAATCGTTCTTTGGTTCCAGACGGCGACGATCCAGGCCGAGGTTGTCTTGACCCTTGTCGTACTGATAATAAAGAGTGCCGTTGCCCTGATACGTTCCGTAGTCGTTGCTGCCGTTGTATTCCGCCTGCGTGCCAATTCCGGGGCCGCGTTTTGAACGATAGTCGGCCAGCAGATCCAGCTTCATACCCGGCTGTTTCGGGAGTCCCATCAATCTCGACAGATCCCAGACGGTATTTAACTGCAGCCCAAAAATCCGATCCTGCGTCACGGTTGCACTTCGAATCGGGATCCCCGGATCTTCCGCCGGACCGCTGATTTTCGGCAGGAAAAAGACAGGCGTATCGCCCACCAGAAACTGATTGTTGAGACTCGTGATCCACGTTGACTGGCCCACCACCTGCTGCCCGGTCAAAGGATCGACTCCGGTGAAGACCGACGGCCCCGGAGCTACGAAGATATCACTGGCCTGAATTCTGTAGCCCGGCTTGCCATAGGGACTTGTTGTGACCCACGCATTTTGGGCATGAAACCGGTTCTCCGTCAGCTGTCGAATTCGGTCGGCTCGAATTCTGAACTCAGCCCCCTTTTCGCCCAGTTCAGGCACAAAGGCTCGCAACTCCGCGTTCAGCATCAGGGCCCGATCACTGGCCGCATCGAAAAAGGCGTGCGTTGCTCGGATCGTGTTCTGGTTTTGTCGAATAACGATATTGCCTTCGAGGTACACCTGAAATCTTGAGTCCGCGGCCTGCACAACCAGGTTGCCCGCTTCCAGCGATTCGCCTTCGCCCGCCTGCGTCCAGATCACGACTCGGTCCGCCGACAGATCCAGGATCCCCGGAGAAATCTCCTGGCCCTGAATGTCGACATCAATACCTTCCACCAGCACATTCACGCCGCCGGAGATGATATTGATTCGCTCTTCGGGAATAGTGTCTGTTGATGTCGACGATTCAAACTGAAGCGGATCGTTGGACCGGGGGCGAATCTGAACGCGGCGTGCAGAACGGTTGGCTGCTGACGGTGAAACCGCAGGGATCGGCGGCGCGAAAAAATCCTGAGGCGTCTGTAAACTGACCGTCGATGTGTGTGCCGTCTCGGCGGGAAACAACTGGCGAATCGCCTTGCGGAGCAGAGGATTATCGTTGGTGCTGGCGGCCGTTGATTCCGTCACGGTAACGTCCGGTGGCGACAGACTCTGCAGGCGAAAGGCACGAGCCGCTGCCGGATGCTGGCCATCAGCCGTGCGAATAGTCAGATCTTCTCCATAAACAGCGACTTCAATGTTGCCGTCAGACGGCGACACAAAGACGGCCAGTTTGGCTCCTGAAACTGTCAGCCCGCCCTGCGTGATTTTGGCGCGGCCGACGATCAGATGGACTTTCGTCGCTTCCGACTCCAGCGTTTCCTCAAAGTCACCGCTGATCTGAATCGGGGCCTCAATGTCGTCCGTCAAGGAAATCACTGGTGACACGATGCGCTGGGTTCCATTCTCTGACTGCGCAGGTACGCTGGCTGACAGCAACAGGGTTGCTGCAAACAGGGTGACTGCAAGGATCAGAATGGACCGGTGAGTCATTCAGTCGCCGTGTTACTCAGTGGATATCGAACCCTGAGCCAGGTTTAAATCCTGTGTCAGGTTTGAAGATTTCCGCTGAGGCATCTCGATTGGGTTCGAGAATGTCGGAGGTGGTTGAGGAGAGGAGACGGACAGGTTTGACTGCGGAGGCCAGTCAAAAGAGTTTTGTTGAGACCGTGGAGAACAGAAAGGGCTCCATCAGCGAACGGCCAAAGATGCCGAGGCACCTCTGTCGTCCGAGAATGTTGCAGGAGACGGAACTATACGGCGGTTCGCAAAAACGGGTCAATATCGGCCAGAACGGCATTCGTCGCCGCAAGTCCCTGCCGGAAAGCCATTTACGGCGAATGGTCTCAGGGCGAATGCGTTTGTGGCAGAATTCCTGTCCCGATTCCGCTCCGATTGGCCGCAAAATCGCCTCGACGGGCTCCGCGGTCAAGTGGCGCTGAGGGATGGCAGATGCGAGGAATCAGCTCCAGATCCGTTCAGCCAGCAGCGACAGTCGATTGAGCGGCTCGCGGGGTGTCCCGGACAAGCTGGTCAGGGACGTTGGAAAAGCCGAATCGGCGTCCTCATTCCAGTTGGTGCAGTAGATTCCGACGACACGTTCTTTGGCCAGGCACATCATGACGGCTCGCTCCAGCCATTCGGACTGAATGATCTCTGCGTCGGTTGCGCGGCCGTTGGGAATTGCCGGAAGGGAAAGCATGACGTTAATCGGCAGCTGCAGCAGTGACCACTGGTCAAGCATCTGAGACAGGCTCAAACTGTCGCGCCAAAGAGTCGGTGAGGGCTGGCTGGCCACTCGAAAATCAAGATTGATCTCGCCCAGCCGAACACCGCAGCGTCGAAGAGTATCGATAAACTGCATGGGCGACAGACGGTTCTTCGTCTGGCTCAGATACTCACCCCACGGCTGAACGATCCGCAGGCTGATCTGAGTATGCTCATCCACCTGGCGAGCTGCTTCGATGGCGCGGACAAGCAGGTTCAGGCGTTGTTCTTCATCCAGTTCCGCCACACCTCCGCGATTGGCACCGGTCACAACTTCCCAATGACGAATGCGTCCGACGTAGCGGCTAACGACGGTTTCGACAAAGTCGGCCGTGAAGCTCTGCAGATTTACCAGGTCACCGGCCCACGATCTCAGCCAGGCCGGTAGTGAATCCTGCGACAGATCAATCAAGGGGCCGCCCATGATGAACAGTTTCTGTTCCTGTGCCCAGGCCACCAATTGATCCAGACGCTGCCAGTTATATTCACCGTCCTTATGCTCAAGCGTGTTCCAGCGGGTATCCACCTGAACGGCATTGAAGGTTTTGCTGAAGGTCTTCGGGTCGTCTGGACGTTCATTCAGATGACAGCCAAGGAACACCGGAATACGGGCCGCTCGGTTGCGACGGTAGCCAATTCGCTGCTCCATGTAATGCTGACACAACAGGTCGCTTGCTCTTGAGGACAAGTCGATGGATAGCAAAGCGGCACCCGCAGACAGCTCGGGCGCTTCGGTTCTCAGGACAGCCGCACGAAACGATCGGTGAGCGTCCTGGACCAGCTGATCCAGAGCGGGCGACGACTGCAGTCCGGAACCGTGCCACGAAACGAACTGGTTTCTCAGTCGAGACAGCTGACCACGCGCCAGCTCGACTTCCAGATGATAAGGCTGAGCCTGCTCGCGGAGGCTGGTCGTGTGAACGACCTGCAGGCTACCATCAAACCGCGGCCAGAGCAGTCGCATCTGCGCGCTTTCGCCATGAGTTCGCTCACAGGCCAGTAAATTTCCGTTCAGCGACGTTCGCGCGGACACGACACGGCCGTCGTACATCAGAAAGTCGATGAGCGACAATCCTGACGTCGCCGAGAGCAGGTCCGGGCGTTCGACGCGAAACTGAATGACCCCCATGAAACTCCCCGAAACACCTCAAGAGAAATTAGCCGGCTGGTTTTTGCGCAGTCTAGGCACAGAGCGGTTGATTGTTCAAACGCTCGGCAGCCTATAGACTCCAGACAGTCAACAATCTCATTCAATTCTGATGCCGAAGCGGTCGTCCATGTCGTCAGTTGTCCTGCAAAGTTCTATCCCCGGAATTCCCGTTCGCCGCGGAAAAGTTCGCGATGTCTTCGAGTTTGGCGAGCGCCTGCTGTTTGTGGCGTCGGACCGAATCAGTGCGTTTGATTGCATTTTGCCGAACGGAATTCCACGAAAAGGTGAAGTGCTGACTCGCCTGAGCCTGTTCTGGTTTGGCCGTCTGGGCGTGCGACATCATTTTCTGACCAGCGATCTTTCGACACTGCCGCTTCCGGTCGGTGCAGACGTTTCTGATCTGGCATCGCGCAGTATGGTCGTCACGAAGACGGACGTTGTTCCGGTGGAGTGCGTTGTGCGGGGTTACCTGGCCGGATCCGGCTGGAAGGAATACCAGAAGTCGGGCACAGTTTGCGGAATCCGTCTGCCGCAGGGCCTGAAGGAAAGCAGTCAACTGCCGCAACCGATTTTCACCCCCGCGACAAAGGCGGAAACCGGTCACGACGAAAACATCCGCTTCGAACAGATGTGTGCGATTGTCGGCACCGACCTGTCGCATCGCCTGCGTGACCTTAGCCTTCAGGTTTATCAGGAAGGCTGCGACCATGCTCGGACCAAAGGCATTATCATCGCCGACACCAAGTTTGAATTTGGTTTGCTGGGCGGCGATATTCTGCTGATCGACGAAGTCATGACCCCAGACAGCTCACGCTTCTGGCCAGCTGACGATTATGCCGCCGGACGTGGACAGGCGTCGTTCGACAAACAGTTTGTGCGCGACTGGCTGGAACAGTGCGGCTGGGACAAAAACAGCGATCCACCAAACCTTCCTGAATCCGTAATTCAGCGAACGTCACAGCGGTATATCGAAGCCTATGAACGTCTGACGGGGCAGAAATTCTGACCGCTGAATTTCAGCAGCTGGCGGGCGGAAACAGAAACTCAGGGCGCCGTGGATGTTCCACCGCGCGCCCTGATTTTTCGATTCATCACTCCACAACAGGACGTGGTGGATTGGACCAGTGGCCGGACGGATCGGAGCCTCGAACGATGATGCCTTTTTCGTTCCATTGCATTCCCGCTCGCACGTGAGCGGCTGCGTAGCGAAGCGTCAATCCACAACGGCGGCGAGCAGACATGTTTGCGTCGGATCCATGCAGCAGAAGATCATTGTGAATCGACGCCTGTCCGGCCTTCAGATCGTCAACGACAATGTGGCCGTATGACTCCGCATTTTCGACGGTTTGATCGAGCACGTTGTGTTCTTCAGGACTGCTCTTTCGATACGTCAGGTGGCCCGAATGATGGGAGCCGGCGATGAATTTCATGCAGCCATTGTCCAGATCTGCATCGTCAATCGCCAGCCAGACCGTGACAGCGTGAGATGGCGTCAGTGGCCAGTAGCTGGCATCCTGATGCCACGCAACAGCTCGCCCGTCTCCCGGCATCTTGCAGAAGAAATGGGAACCCCAGGCGATCACGTCATCGCCGAGCAGTTCAGAAACGTACTGCACGATACGAGCATTCGTCAGGATGTCATAAACATCGCCGTACTTCATGTGAGCCGTGCTGATCGAGTAGCTGTTTCCGCCGGCGGAAATTGTTTTCTCCAGCAGTCGATCAAAGTACTCTCGAATCGAAAGAATCTGATCGGGCGAATAAACATCCACCGGCCGGATATAGCCGTCCTTGTTGTAACCTTCAATCTGAGCCACCGTCAGCGTTTTGGCTCGCACGGGATCACCCGGATAAAATGTCAGATTGCGTTTCAGCGTTTCCAATTCATTATCTGAGGGAATGACTTTGAAATCCTGTGCTGCAGACATAAGTGTGGCCTGAAGAAAATGGTGGAAACTGGAGCGCGAAAATGGCTCAGGCGATTCGAGATCCATCGGGATAAGCGATAGGCCCAGCGACATGGACCAGCGGGCCGACAGTGCAGTTGTCGCCAATCGAAACGTTTCCGTCGATGACTGTAAACGGGCGGACGATCGTATCACGTCCGATGCGGGCACCGAAATCCACGCTGGTCTGAGCAGGATCGTCGATAGTGACTCCGGAGAGCATCAGATCGGTCAGAATTTTCCTTTGAATACTGGCTCGGGCTTCCGCCAACTGGACTCGCGTATTCACACCCAGAGCTTCTTCAATGGTCAAGCTGCAGGTGGCAACGACCTTGTGACCATCGTCCATCAGAATTCGGGGACAGTCCGTCAGATAATATTCCGACTGACTGTTGTTCGGTTTAACTTTGTGCAGCGATGCCAGCAGCAGCGGAGTGCTGAAGGCGTAGCAACCGGTATTAATTTCGTTAATTCGGCATTGTTCGGCAGACGCATCTTTCTGCTCAACGATACATTCAAACGTGCCATTCGCGTCACGAACAATGCGGCCCAGACCATCATTGTTTTTTGTGTCAGCCGTGCCAATCACACAGGCTGCGGCCTGGGCTGTCTGACTGTCCAGAAGTGCCTTCAGCGAACTGCCCTGCAGTAGTGGAGTATCGCCGGCCAGAATCAGCACAGATCCCTGATGTCCCGACAGATGAGACTCACACATCATCACGGCATGACCTGTGCCTTTTTGTTCCGTCTGCTCAGCAAACACAACGTCCGCATGATGAGCCAGAGCGGCACGGACCATGTCAGCTTTGTGTCCGACCACGACGATCAGCTGTTCGGTTCCGGCGGCCCGCGCCGCGTCAAGAACGTACTCAATCATCAGGCGACCGCAGACAGGATGCAGCACTTTCGGAACTTCGGACTTCATGCGGGTGCTTTTGCCGGCAGCAAGAATCACAGCAACGGGAGCAGACATCAGGCAGGAACCCTTAAGCGGCGACGAACGAATCGGAACTGAACCGGCGGAGCGACATTAGAATCGAAGACCAATCTGCCCGATGAATCCGCTACCAATTTCATAGCCTGGAGTCGCATTGGCGAACTGAACTTCGCGATTGAAGACCCAGCCACCTTCGATGAACCAGTTGTACGTTCCGCTATCCATTTTTAAACCCGCCAGGACGCGGTAGTCTTCAATCTCCACCTGTGTGTCGGCTGTAACGCCAACGAAAGAGGATTCAACACCGTAAGCTTCCACATGGTACTCGGCTCGAACATAGGCCCATTTGGACCAGTACGCTTCGTTGCCCAGAAACACGCTGATGCGGGCTTCGGGATACATCAGCTGCCATTCCCAATAGTCATCACGATAAATCAGACCGGCCCAGGGAATAATGCGATCATCGACTCGATCCCAGTACATCGCTCCAAGTCCAAGAGTCCAGTACTGGTCAAGCTGCATGAACAGGATGCCGCGGCCGTCCAGCTGAAATCCTTCATCCCAGACGTCGGCATTAAAATCTGTGTTGATCGATGGCGTCACGCCCAGACTGATACTAAAGGGACCGGACTGCGGTGTTTCCAGTTCAAAGTCGATGCCAAATCGGTACAGATCGCGCGGCAATGTGACGTCTCCGTCCGGGCCATTCCAGTTGCGATACGAGAACTGATTGGTCCAGTTCAAAATCCAACCCGGAATAAAAGGCGTTCCGTAGGCCAGCTCATAGTCGACGCCGAAAATTTCCTGCTCCCCGGAAGCTCCGGGAGCCGGGCCTGTGATTGAACGACCGGGCATCCAATGCGCGTCGAGTCGATTCTGCCACCCGAACCGATAAGGTTGAGCTCCATTGGCGCCATAGGCCGTCATGCCCTGCTGCGGCATCGCCTGCTGAGCTCCGTACGGCTGTTGCTGGTAGCCGTATTGTGACTGCGGATTCCCATACTGCGGTTGCAGGAAAGGGTCGGTGACTGGTGGCGAAAAAGCATTCCAGGTCGTGTTGTCCTGGTACATCGGCAATGAGATGTCCGGCGAACTGATGATCGGGCCACTTCCCGACGGAATCGAATCCAGCGGAGCCAGAGTGCCGGGGGCTGCAAACTGAGCCGACATCGACGGGGAAGCATTGCTGCCTGCGTCGGATGGAATCGGAACGCCCGCATCACCCGCCTGAAACAGCGAAGTGGTCGACATTGTCGGCTGATAAATTCGAGGGGAAAATGATGGCGAGGTTTGTCCGAAGTACGAACTCTGCGCAATTGCAATTGGCGAGAATGCCAGAAGCGTCACCGCTGCGATAATCGGAGTCAGTGTTTTCTTCACAGGATCACCTGCCGAGAGAGAGGAGAGGCAAATTCAGGTGGTGGTCACAAGGACCGTGGTTCAATTCGCGAATCCCGAGAACCGGGTTGAGGAGAGAGAGAACTTCGCGACTTGAGAGAGATTTCGGAATTCTGTGGATTCGGCAGATTACGTCAACACCAACTCCCCGTCTCCAGGCAATTCTGACCGGTCAGTTCCAGGCCAATCGGCAATTTGCCGGGCTGTTCGGCCTTTTCTGCCGCTTGGATGCTTGGATGCTGCCCAATGGCGTTCACTTTGCGCCGGAACGCGGCAAGCGACTTGTTGATTGAGTCACAACATGATCCGCCAGGCGCTAGCCGCGGGTGTTTTCGTTGTGTTTTCGTTGCGTTTTTCAGGATACACACCCGCAGCAAGCGCTTTGCGGCTCACTCCATCAACAATCCGCTTGCGGCTTCTACTCCCACCGTTCGTCGACCCCGTGAGTGAAACTCCGTGTCAGCCTTTGACTCGGTAGCCGATTTTTTGCAGTTCGTCGCGGACTCGGTCCAGATGGCTGCCCTGGATTTCGAGGCCTTCTTCCGTGACAGTGCCCCCGGCTCCGCAGGCGTTTTTTAATCGCTTCAACAGATCAGGGAGATCGTTGTCTGTGGCGTTCAGGCCTCGAGTCACCGTCATCATGCGGCCGTGCTTGCGTTTTTCCACAACGATGCGGGCCGTTTGCTTGCCGGGAGCGATGCGAACGGGTTCCGGCGGCGGACAGGTGCATTCCAATTCAAGTTTTTCGCAGCGCTCGCAGTGTGGCGGGCGGTCGAATTTTGTTCCGGCCAGAAGTCCCATAGTTTGATCTTTGCCTACAGGAGACCGTTGAGCCGGAAGACGGCATAGACCAAACAGCAAAGGACAAATCCTGTCACGACAGGCTCTGCGTGAAACAATCGTGCCGATTCATCATGTAACAGCGAGCGTTCTGGCCGGCGCTTTGAAGTGGTATTCAGTCGCATGGGTGGAAGTGCAAAAAAGGCAGAAACAGTCGACCGAGAAGAGCTGGTCGTGAGCCTGCGATGCAACGGCATTCGCTGGCTGTAGGAGTTTTCCGGATCGTATCGATTTTTCCTCTTTCCGATACAAACACAACTAAAAATGTCCGGCTCCAATGAAAACAGAACTAAAATTCCTCTGGTTCCTTTCCATCGACGGTCTTGATTTGTCATAACTGGCGCGCGAGAGGACCGTGAAAATGACTCCGGATCTGCCCATTTTGAGTCTTCCCAGCAGAAGCCTGCCGGAGAATTCACAGCCAATCGCGTTACCAACCAGACATAGACTCGTCATCATCCTGTCTCCACTCCCTTTCACACGAGTCCTCAGGGATGCAGGCTCCTTCAAACTCCGACAGCAGTGCGTCCGATCCCGAGGATACTTATACCTCCGCGGAAGACGGCTTGCTTCGTGAAGCCAGCCCGACTCATGAAGAAAAAGGGGCGGCTCGAAAGAATGCGTCTGTTCTGAAGCAACTGGAACAACGCAATCGGCAAAGGACTCGCCGCCGCAAAGTGCCGCCATGGGCTTCGAAGGTCGTTAAGTTCACCCAGGGGGCTCGTGAGTTTTTTCGGCAGACCCTGCCCGACCTGATCCGCAGGCGCCGGCGAGAAATCATCACCACTGTTCTCAGTTTTTTCGTCCACTTTGTGGTTGTTCTGCTGCTTGCTGCATGGCTGCTGCCCGACAGTACTCGTGATGAAATGCTGCAGCTGGTCGGTGTCCATGCAGACGTGCAAAATCCGGACGAGCAGCCAGTGGCGTTGGTTGAAATCGTTCAGCCCAAAGATATTCAGGATCTGAATGTCGACAGCACGATGAAGCAAATGCTGTCCGAGCTGGATAAAGGGCAGCACCGCGTTGATATTGATTCGCCCGACATGAACGATATCACTCTGCCGCTGGAAGAGCTGACCGATGCACGGGAAATTCCTTTCATCAAGGGAGCGTTCGGAGGTCGGTCAAAAGCCGGTCGGCGAGCGGCTGTTTCTCAGTACGGTGGAAGTGCAGAAAGCGAAAAGTCCGTCAGCATGGGGCTCGACTGGCTGCAGAAAATTCAGCAGCCGGACGGTTCCTGGAACTTCAGCCAAATAGGCGACGCGGGTCAGCCGGGCAATTACACAACCACCGACATGGGGGCCACGTCTTTGGCCTTGCTTTGTTACCTCGGCGCGGGGAACACTCATAAAAGTAAAAGCAAGTATCAGGAGACTGTTCACAAGGGATTGAGTTACCTGCTGAAGAATGCAGAACGCGGGGCCTCGGGCGCCGATCTTCGCGGCCGGGCTCAGGGAAATTCCGGGATGTACGTGCAGGGCATCGCGGCCATTTGCATCTGCGAAGCCTACGCGCTGGAACGCAATGATAAAGATCTCAAACGTCTGGCCACCGACTCCGTGCGATTTATTGAGCGGGCTCAGAACAAGATTGACGGCGGCTGGCGCTATCAGCCGGGCGATGCGGGCGACACGTCTGTTGTGGGCTGGCAGGTCATGGCTCTGCAAAGTGCTAAGGCGGGGCGCATTCGAGTGGCCAGCGACACCATCCGGGATGTGAAAGAATTTCTGAAATCGGTGCAGTCCAATGACGGAGCCATGTATAGCTACATGCCGGGCGACGGTCCAAGCGACTCCATGACAGCCGTGGGATTGCTCTGCCGCATGTATCTTGGCTGGAAACGCGAAAACCCGGCTTTGAAAGTTGGAGTCGAGCATCTGGCAAAGAAGGGACTTCGCCGCGGCGACATTTATTACAACTATTATGCGACTCAAGTGCTTCATCATTGGGGCGGTGACCTGTGGAATCAGTGGAATCTGAGAATGCGTGAGGAACTTGTGACCACACAAATCAAGGAAGGCCCGGGCGCCGGCAGTTGGGATGTCACGGACCCGCATGGCAGCGGTGGCGGGCGAATTTATCAGACGGCCCTCAGCCTGCTTACGCTGGAAATTTACTACCGCCACCTGCCGATCTATCGCCGATTCGACGACAAGGTGGCCGAAGATGCAACCGAGGCAACGGCCCAATAAGAACCGCCTCCCGCCTGAGCCGCGAGGCGCTAGCCGCGGGTGTTGATTTAGTCACAACCTGAGCCGCGAGGCGCTAGCCGCGGGTGTTTTCGTTGTGTTTTAAGACACACACCCGCAGCTAGCGCTTTGCGGCTCACTAAATCAACACCCAAGTCAGAGCCCGGAGCAAAATCTCAAATCCCCTTCACCGCCGCCGGCCCCCCTATATCCGGATCATTGTCCGGATCATTCGACAAGTGATGGTGAATGCGGAATGATATCCGTGATCTGCTACTGAGCGGTCTCAGTTTCTCACTGGTTTTACATTCCTACGACAATACCCATGCACTCACGAACACGTCTCACAGCCGAACAGCTCCGCAGTCATCGTTATCTGGGACCGGACGATCTTCGCTCGTTTGGACATCGTTCGCGTCAGAAGCAGGCGGGATTCGGCACGGAGGACTTCGCCGGAAAGCCGGTCATTGGCATCCTGAATACATGGAACGATCTGATCTCCTGCCACGCGCATTTTCGGCAGCGAGTGGACGACATCAAACGAGGCGTCTGGCAGTCTGGCGGCTTCCCGGTTGAGATCCCTGTCATGGGGTTGAGCGAAACCTTCATGAAGCCGACGGCCATGTACTATCGAAACTTCCTCGCCATGGAAGCGGAAGAGGTCCTGCGAACGTATCCGCTGGACGCTGCGGTGCTTATGAGCGGCTGTGACAAAACGACGCCCGCGCTTTTGATGGGAGCGCTGAGTGCCGATGTGCCTTCGATTGTTATGCCTGGCGGTCCTATGAATCGAACATCGTGGCACGGGGAGCAGCTAGCCAGTGGGACTGACGTCTGGCGATTCTGGGCCGAACGCGGTGCCGGGCGGATGTCGTGTGAGGCCTGGTGCGAACTGGAAGATCATATTGCCGCATCGCCCGGGCATTGCATGACCATGGGCACGGCCTCCACAATGACGGCGCTCGCGGAAGTGATGGGAATGACGCTGGCCGGCGCGAGTTCCGTGCCTGCAACGCATTCTGGGCACGCTCGCATGGCAGCCATGACAGGCCGCCAGGCGGTGGAACTGGCGTGGTTCAACATGAAGCCCACGGAAGTGATGAACCGCGCGTCATTCGAAAACGGGATCACCACATTGATGGCCATCGGCGGGTCGACGAATGCCATCGTGCATCTGATGGCGATGGCCGGTCGAACGTCGGTCACGCTGACTCTGGAAGACTTCGATCGGATTTCCGAAGTCACTCCAGTCCTGGCCAACCTGCGTCCAACGGGCCAGTTCGTCATGGGCGATTTCTTTGACGCGGGTGGCCTGAATGCCCTGCTGGCTCAGATCTCCGATCTGCTTCATCTGGATGCCTTGACTGTGGAAGGTCAGACTCTGCAGGATGGGATCGGCGACGCGAAGATCTGGAACGAAGATGTCATTCGTCTTCGCAGCAATCCAGTTTGCTCAAAAGGCAGTCTGGCAGTTCTGCGAGGCAATCTGGCACCGGACGGATGCGTCATCAAGCCAGCCGCTGCCACCGCCGAACTATTACAGCACACTGGCCCCGCGGCCGTGTTTCGTGACTACCCGGATCTGAAAGCCCGCATTGATGATCCGGCTCTGGGACTAACCAAAGATCACGTGATCGTGCTGCAGAATGCTGGACCGTTGGGAGCACCGGGGATTCCGGAATGGGGCATGTTGCCGATTCCCAAATATCTGTTGCAGCAGGGCGTGCGGGATATGGTGCGAATCAGCGACGCACGGATGAGCGGGACCAGCTATGGAGCCTGTGTTCTGCATGTGTCGCCAGAATCGTACGTCGGCGGTCCGCTGGCACTTGTGCAGGATGGTGACATGATTTGTCTGGACGTCGTCGGGCGCCGCCTGCATCTGGAAGTCTCGGACGATGAACTTGCGGCTCGGCGGTCAAAATGGGTGGCACCTGGTCCGAAGTTCAGCCGAGGCTATGGGAAGCTCTACTTTGATGAGACCACGCAGGCTCACGAAGGCTGTGACTTCAAATTCCTGCACGCCGACGGCAGTCACGATGCACCGCCGTCGATCTACTGACTAAGAGATGTCTCTGTGTTAGATGTCTCTGTGTTAGATGTCTCTGTG
>JBDNHX010000197.1:0-5738 GCA_041688565.1 Planctomycetaceae bacterium | reverse complement strand
GCCGACCGTCTTCAAGCATGAAAACCTGCGACGTCGATCCACACCAGAGAATCCGGGGAAATGATTCCCGGAGCACTTTGGACCAGAAGCATTCTTCTGACAAGATTGTGCAGGTTCTGAATGTCAGGATTGTTAAACAGACGCACGCTGCTGGCACTGGTGATTTTCGCCGGCGTGCTTCCTTCTTCTTTTGCAGACAGCAGTCCACGCGAAACACCTCTGGTGCGAGCGGTGCAGCAGTCGCGAAAGTCGGTCGTGAATATTCTCACCGAAAAGAAGGCTGCCGAAGACAAAGAAGCTCGGTTCTTTTCTCCAAAGTCACGCAAAGTGACGGGCATGGGAACCGGCATCATCATTGATGAACGCGGCTACATTGTCACCAATTACCACGTGATTCAGGACGTCGATGTCATCACCGTTTCGCTGGATGGCGGAGCGACCTTTGATGGCCGACCTGTCTCCTATGATCGCAAGCATGATCTGGCCATCATTCGCATTGATGCCAAAGAGCCGCTTTCAGTGATGGCGATGGGAACGTCGTCGGATCTGATGCTGGCCGAAACGGTCTATGCCGTTGGTAACGCGTTCGGATATGAGCACACCGTGACCGCCGGCATCATCAGTGCACTGCATCGTGATGTGGAAGTGGATGAAACTCAGTCTTACGAAAACCTGATCCAGACCGACGCCAGTATTAATCCAGGCAATAGTGGCGGACCGCTCCTCAATGTGAACGGTGAAGTTATCGGCATCAACGTGGCCATTCGGTCGGGAGCTCAGCGGATTGGTTTTGCGATCCCGATTGATGACGCACGGAAAGCCATTGCTCGCCTGATGAGCGTCGAACGGCTCGATGGCATTCCACATGGGCTGGTCACCACCGATGTGAAGTCAGCCACCGAAAAGAAGTTGTTGGTTGATCAAGTCACTGCGGGCAGTGCCGCGGAGCTGTGCGGCATTCGCAGCGGAGATATCATTCGCAACGTGCGAGGCCTGACGATTCTGGACAGCACTGATCTGGAACGTTCGCTGCTTGCACTTCCCCGCGGAAAAGTGGTGGACGTGGTGCTTGTGCGCGAAGGCCGTGAACAAACGATGCAGTTTACTGTGGGTGTGGGAAAGCAAATCGCAGCGACGTCGACAGCCGCCAGGTCTGCTGATGTGGTGGTCTCGGGGCAGGAAGTGAAGACAGCGGAAGTGCCAGCGAGGGCCGTTTCGCAGACAACCGACCCCGACGCTCAGGTGATGAACCTCGCATGGGAACTGCTGGGGCTGCAGCTGCAGACTTTGACGGAGAGCGAAAAGCTTGAAATCACGGGTCGCACCTATCCCGGAGCCCGTGGCAATGTGAAGTACAACGGCGGCTTGCGAATTGTCAAAGTGCGAGAAGGCAGTCCGGCAGCCCGCTTCATTCGGGAAGGCGACGTGCTGCTCGGACTGGACGGCTTTGAAACACTCGGTTCGGTGAACCTGAGCTACATTTTGAAGGCTGCACGCATTCAGAAAACGAACAGCATGAAGTGCCAGATTTATCGCAAGGGCAGCACTCCTGTGGAAGGCACGATTTCTCTGCCGAACTGATACGTCAGGCGGTGCTGATTTTATCATCCTGAACGTCGCGGCAAAGCCAGGATCCAAGCCTCATCCGGGGAAAAAAAGCAGCACGGGTTGCGAGCAGCAAAGAACGAGAGGCTCGACCCATCCACCGGGCAAAACATCCCTGGTGGTCTGTCACGCGTTAAGTTCAGGGTTGAGCATTGCTTGTACGACGGACTTCCAGTCCGTCCGCGGTAACCTTAGTCGACGGACTGGAAGTCCGTCGTACCCTAAAATTTAGCTGTGACAGACCACTAGAACCCCGCCTTTAAACTTAACATACGTACACACTTTGGTCTGGAAATTGCGAACTGTCCACCGCAGCGTGTGTCAGTTCTTCCAAACGACCGGAATTTGATGTAAACACCAACCTTATTCATTCTCTTTTTCAGTCTCCTGCAAAAAAGCATGAGCAACATCGCTCGCGAGAAGTCATTATGGGGGCGAGAGTTTGGGAGAAATGGGGTTGGCTTGTCAGTTTCGAAGGCTCTTCGGAAAACTTCGATTAGAGTAAGAAACTCCATCCCAAAATTAGACATCAATTCGAAGGTACTATGGCGTAGTAACGTTAAAGTTGGCGTTTTTTGAGTCTCGAAGCGGCCGCTGATTTCGAGCTTTCACAAGATTTTGTGTGGTTTTTATTTGTTTTTTTACTGATCCAGGGCTTGTCGACGACTTCCGGGTATCACACGGCTTGAATCCCTGAGGTATTTCGGCGGCAAAGACGCGGACCGATATGTCGACAGTCATTCGATCATGCCCAGGGTGCAAATCCCTCATTCTTTCAGACACGGATCAGTGTCCCGAGTGCGGTCACGTCTTTTACGAACGTCGAAAGACGGAATCGTCAGGCGTCGCACCGGCCACACCGGATACTCTGAAATCCGCAAGCATCCATGAACCTTGCCCGCATTGCGGGGAGATGGTTCGTTCGGGGCTGGTGCGTTGCTGGAGCTGTAACGGCTTTATGCGAGCTGACGTGGCGGCTCGTTATCGAGACCTGACAACAAAACCCCAGCCGATTATTTACAGCACAATTTCACCTGAAAACCGTAACGAATTCCTGCCGGCTCGCGCTGACGCCTCTGATTTTGTGAATCACAAGGTGCTGGATTCAGAAGATTTCCAGCTTGGTAGTGGACGCCAGACAACGCCGGCTGCCGCGGTCCCCGTACCAGCCCCCGACTTCGAAATCGATGGTGGTTTCGCGTTGTCTGACGCAGATACCGTCTCGAAGGCACCTGGATCGGCTCGCGCCCGTGCAGCGGCTGAAGCTGGCAACAAGCCATCCACCAAAGCGAAAGAAAAAGAAAAAGTCGCCGCAGCAGAAACGGCTGGCGACAAGGCCGAAGCAGCGCCTGTGGCGGATGCTCCTGCTGCAAAGCCAGCCGGCGGCGGTTCATCCCGCGCGGCTCGTGACGATCAGGATCTGTTTTCTTTTGCGGTAGAGGAACAGAAGGAAGTCAAGAAGCGACGCGGACAGAAGACCGCTGAACGCCTTCGGAAGCAGATTTTGGTGCCGTGTTCATGCGGTGCCTGGATTCGTGTGAACGACGATCAGGCCGGCAAAAGTGTGCGCTGCAAACAGTGCAAGCAGGCAGTTGTTGTGCCTGGCCTGCGAAAGAAGAGCGAGAAGCCGGATGCGAAGGCTTCAGAGAAAACAGTCAAAGGCCAAGCCAGCGGTAGTCAGAAACGTGTCGCGTGGCTTGATGATGTTTGGTACCACGTTTTGTCTCCTGCAACGCTGGTGCTGAAGCCGGGCAGTCTGACGGGCAAACACGTTGATGTTGATGTCGCGATGACCGAATCGGGTCTGCAGGTGCTGACATTCAGTGGTACGGTGAAGAAAAAGCGATCGCTGTTCAGTTTTATCTCCTCCGGAAAGAAGGGCGATCACCAGCTTCGCCGCAAGCAGATCCACGAACAGGTGGCCTCGTCCGGCGACTTCAAGAGCCTCGAAAACGTTGAAATGAGAACGGTCGAAGCCGATCATATCTCAGATATTCGCCTGGTTCAGCCGGTCGCGAAAGTGTCGGAGTCCATGTTTGCCGGCGTGCCTGTCTTTGGCGAAGGCCGCATTGCCATGTTTCTTCCTGTTGTACTTGATGAGGGCAAGCAGGCTTTCCTGTCGTTCACTTTGAGCGGCTGGCGGGCTTTCAGTGCTCATCTGAAGGCACTGTTCGGCTTCGAATTGGCGGGGACTGAAAACGGAATTCCGGAAGGCGACCAGACGGAGACTCTGAGTTGCTTCGTGAATCAGGCCAAGGTTGAATCCATCAAAGGTCTGCTTTATTACCAGAAGGATGTGGCGTATCAGCTGGAACTGACCGGCTACAAGTGCAAGTCGTGTGGAACCGCCATCAGCGAAGAAGGACGGAAGAAAACCAAGCTTGGCGGCGTGAAAGGCAAGAGCATTGCCAAAGCCAAGTGTCCGAAGTGCAGCAATAAAATGCAGGCGGAAATGATCTATAAGATCGCCAAAGCTCCTGAACTTCCGGCAGTTGCCGAAACGCAATAGCGGCTTCGGCGGCAGGCCCGCTTAGGAACGCTCGATCAATAAGTGTGCGGTAGTGGTCTGTCACAGCTAAATTTAACGCGTGACAGACCAGTAGTCGCCTTTCGCTCCGCGAAAGAACGCTACTTTCGCGGAGCGAAAGGCGACTATTATTATTCGAGCGATCCTTAGGCTTCCTTTGGCATTTCCATGACGTTGTATCCGGCATCGCAAAAGCCGAGGCGACTGTAGGTGGCTTTTGCGGCGTCGTTGGCGTGCTCCACATACAGGCGGACGTTCACGACTTTTTCGCCTGCGGAAGCGGCGTCCTTTGCTTCCGCTTCGATATCAGCGGGCTCAGCACTGCGAAATACAAACATCCTGATTGGTCTTTCGAAAAACGGCCGATCTTGTGAAAATTGCGGATCGACGTGCCCTGAAACAACAAGGGATCAACGCAGATCAGAAATGGAAAACGCAACGTGAATGGATTCACCCGCATCAATCGCCCGGCAGCCCGCGTCGCCGCGACCTGTACGATGATGATCCTGCTTGCCGCGACCCTTTACAAGGCCGCGGCCTGTCCGTTTTGTCTGTCACCGCCACAGACCCTGGCCGAACAGATTTCGCGTGCCGACATTGTGCTCATCGCGGAACTCGTACGCTTCCGAGTTTATGACGGCGGCACTCGGCCGGAATCGACCCTGCGGATCAGAGAATACTTCCGCGGAACATCGATCGCAGCGTATCGCAGCGAACTGGCCGTCGGGCAGGCCATCGTCATTGCAGCCGAAGCCACTGGCCAGCCGGGCGATCTGTTCCTGATGTACGGCACCCTTCCTGAAAATGCGCAGCAAGTAGCCACCTCGACATTTGCTCCCGCGGATACCCGTGCTGACACAAGCGCCGCTGAATTCTCAGGCGGTTCGGTGGTGACTGCAAATCTGAGCTTCGATGCGGAATCCGAATCTGAATTGGCGATTCAAAAAGTTTTGCTGGTGGTTCCCGAGTGGATTTCATGGAATGAAACGCTGGCAGTCTCTGGGGACGCTGTGCAATACATGCGAGCCCTGCCGGCAAAATCGAAACTGCAGCGGACGCGGCTGGAATACTTCATTCCGTTTCTCGAACATCCGGATGCACTCATCGCCATTGATGCCTGGGCTGAGTTTGGTAACTCCTCGTACAACGACGTGATCTCCATCCGTGATCAGTTGTCTCGCGACAAGCTGCGTGCGTGGGTTTCGGATCCCAACATGAGCCCCGAACGGCTGGGGTTGTATGGCATGATGCTCGGTCTGTGCGGAACTCCTGACGACGCTGTTTTTTTGCTCGACCATATGCAGACCAGCGTGGACCCGTCGAATTCCGAATCCGCCCCGCAGCAAAAAACTTTTCGCTACGGTTCGGAAGGTCTGATGGGCGGCTATTTGTTGCTCACCGGCGAAAAGGGACTGCAGCAACTGGAACAGCATATTGTGGTGCCGGCCGATGTGCCTGATACCGCCTGCCACGCTCTCGTTCAGTCGCTGCAGTTTATGTGGAGCTATGAAAGCGACATCATCAGTCCCGAACGGATTTGTCATTCGATGCGGTTGCTGCTGCAGAAGGAATCGATGCGAGAAATCGCCATTACAAATCTGTCCCG
>JBDNHX010000196.1:0-8024 GCA_041688565.1 Planctomycetaceae bacterium | reverse complement strand
GGGCTGACCATCTCCAGCAGATTGAATTGAGACGCGACCTGAAACAATGCGCCCGCGCTTTCACTCCGCTGATGCAGTGATTGCACATTACCAACGACCTCGGACAGCCGAAGTCCCTTTTTCGTGGCCTCTGTTGTGGTCGTCCGTTTTCTCAGGTCACCTAGCGAAATCACTTCCAATGTTCCGCACCGAAACTCTCGTCCATTTACCCTTGACTGTAAGCGATCTCCGTCGACGTCAATCATCGAACGGACCTGATCGCCCGATTGTTCACAAAAGCCAACGAGATCATCGAACCAAGTCATGGGCCATGTTCCTCGGTATCCCGGCTCCATACTCTTCCGGCAGCAACACTGTCGTCGCGGCTCGTTCACCACTGTCATCGGCGGCTTCGGTGATGATCCAGATTTTGACGCCGGTCTTATCCAGAATGTAAGCCGACAGGATTCGTGATCCGTTGTGCAGAGCCTCGTCATTCAGTTTCTTGTCGTCGTTCGGCAAATCGCCCCAGTCTTTGCTCACATGCCGGTCAACAAGATCGATAATATCGATGCCCGCTTCCTGAAGTGCTTCCATCGCAGCCGGAGTCGCCAACAGCTTGCAAATGGGAAAGTCGGGACTGCTGATTTGAATCATTGAGTGCTCCGCCAGTCGGTGCGACAGGAAATCGCCGGTGTGGGTTACTCTTTAGATTGTAAGTAGCGGGAGTTTTTTCTGCCACAATGCTATAGAACGCAGGAATCGCCAAACTCCTCGAATACTGCTCAGTACTCATTGGCAGGTTCTCCGGGTTGTCGCCACAGAAGATCAAGCCATCACCATCGAAATCGACATCGTCGGCGTGGCCTCGACATCAATAACCCGGATACGAAATACGCACTCAAACCCCCCCCGGCCACTCCACTGATCCCGACACTGCTGAATTCTTCTGAAAATTCCGCAGCGTTGAACCGATTGCAATGAAAAGCTACGTTGTGGTTCACACGAGTTGGTCGTTTCATTGATATCACTGGCCATCTTCGTTGAGATCTCCTGTTCGTTTCCGTACCCTTGGCCAGGGCGGCCGGTAAGACGTCACAGTGGGTGCGTTCGGACGGCGAATAGTTAAATCTCTGCAGATATTTTTGCTATGGACGTCTTCCGACTCCGTGACACAATCATCGAACGGTACTCTGACTTTGTCACAAGCTTTGTGCGAATCAAGGATCCGGCGCTGAAGGCGTTTGTTGCGCAGCATATTGACAGCGAATCGCTTTGGCCGGAACCGTTGATTCAGCTGAATCCGGCGTTCCAAAACGGGGGATGGATCGACGAACTTGTCGGAGAGGGCGTTCTCCACAAGGAATGCGCACGCATCTTTCGGATCAAAGACGCAGGCAAGGGGCTGGATAAGCCGCTGCGACTTCACAAGCACCAGGTGGATGGACTTCGCAAGGCTCGCGAACGCAAGAACTACGTCCTGACAACGGGCACGGGTTCTGGCAAGAGTCTTTCGTACATCGTGCCAATTGTTGACCATGTTCTGAGAACCGGTCCCGGACGGGGCGTGCAGGCCATCGTCGTGTATCCGATGAACGCCTTGTGCAACAGCCAGTATGGCGAACTGCGGAAGTTTTTGCAGGAGGGATATCCGGAAGGAAAGGAGCCCGTTCGGTTTGCCAAATACACCGGTCAGGAGTCACAGGACGAACGGCAGCTCATCGTCGATAACCCACCAGACATCATCCTGACAAACTATGTGATGCTGGAATTGTTGCTGACGCGCCCCTTTGAGAAAAAATTGATCGCTGCTTCTGCTGGCCTGTCGTTCTTGGTGCTTGATGAGCTGCATACCTACAGAGGCCGCCAAGGGGCTGACGTTGCATTACTGGTTCGCCGTGTTCGTGAAGCCTGCCGATCGCCACAAATGCTTTGCGTCGGAACATCAGCGACGATGTCGTCAGCGGCGACTCCTGCAATGCAGAAGCAACAAATTGCAGAAGTGGCATCAAGGCTATTTGGTGCGGAAGTGACTCCGGATGCCGTTGTTGGCGAATCTCTCTCCCGGCAAACTCCACCGGTTGATGTGATCTCAAACGCGGCGATTCTGAAAGAGAACATTCTCGCTCAAGATTCTGCGATTCCTTCAACCTATGAAAAATTCATCAGTACGCCGCTGGCCGTCTGGCTGGAAAGCTACTTCGGGCTTCAAAAAGCAATTGACGACAGCCTGGTGCGATCAAAACCACGAGCGATCTCTGGCGAGAACAGCGCCGCAGTGGAACTTGCATCGATCGCTGGTGTTGATGCTGAGGTCTGTGCGAAGGCCATTCGACGCTGGCTGATGGCGGGCTATGCATGTGATCCGGATCCTGTGACTCAGCGTCGGCCATTTGCATTTCGCCTGCATCAATTCATCAGTCGTGGCGATACCGTTTACGGGTCCCTTGAAGACGATGCTGATCGTGTTCTGTCGCTGTCTGGTCAGCAGTTTGCGTCCGAAGACCGCGAACGCATATTGCTGCCGATGTGTTTCTGTCGCGAATGCGGCGCTGCGTATTATGCCGTTTGGAAGTCAGAAGAACGCGGAGGAATTCATTTCGAGGCTCGCGAACTGAACGAACGGATTGATGAACCGCCGCATAGAGAAGCCGGGTTCCTCTATCGCGATCCAGCAAATCCATGGCCACAAACGGACGAGGAAATCATTCAGAGACTCCCGGACGATTGGCTCGATGAAGCAGGTGCAAAACCACGACTTCGCAAAAGCCTGATTGAGGAAATTCCTGTCACAATGCGAATTTCCACTGCCGGAGAACTCGCTGGCATTGGCTTGGATTTCCAATACACACGCACGCCGTTCAGGTTCTGCCTGGGATGTGGAGTTTCCTACCGAGTTCGACGTGGAGCGTCCGATTTTGCCCAGCTTTCGACGCTTGCCAGTGGTGGCAGAAGCTCGGCCACCACGATTCTTGGACTCACTGTAGTCCAATTATTGAAGCAGGAGACGACGCTCAGCGACCGTGCGAGGAAGTTACTTAGCTTTACCGACAATCGTCAGGACGCGTCCCTACAGGCCGGGCACTTCAACGACTTTATCGAAGTCAGCTTGCTTCGTTCCGCCCTGTTTAAGGCTGTCAGCGACAATCCCGACGGTATCGACCACGATGAGCTTCCCTTGAAAGTGTTTCGATCGCTGAATTTGGATTTTGCTCTGTACGCACGGGAACCGGGTGCTGAGTTTGCCCTGAAGAACGACACTGAAAAAGCATTTCGCAACGTTCTGGCCTACCGGCTTTATCGCGACCTGCGACGCGGCTGGCGAATTGCATCACCGAATCTGGAACAGTGTGGACTGCTGCAGATTCAGTATCCATCACTAGCCGAGTTGTGTGCTTCTAAGAAACACTGGGCGAGCACGCATGACGCACTTAAGGACGCCAGCCCGGTTGCGCGCGAACAGGTCGCCCATGTTTTGCTGGACTTCATGCGACGCGAACTGGCCATTGATGTCGACTTTCTGACTGCGGAATTCTTCGAACGTCTGCAACAACAGAGCGCTCAGCGACTCCGTGAACCGTGGGCGATCGATGAACAGGAGCGAGGTGAATTTGCCGGAACGGTGTTTCCGAGAGCCCGACGTCACGGTGAGCGACAGTTCTCAACATTCTTGTCGTCTCGAAGTGGCTTTGGAATCTTCCTCAAACGTCCGGCCACATTCCCTGACTATGGCCAAAGCCTTAAAACAAAGGATCAGGAACAAATCTGCCGAGACCTGTTTTCAGTCCTCGGTAAGACGGGATTTGTGGTCACCGTAACTGAGCCAGACGACCATGGAATCTGTGGGTATCGTCTGTCCGCCGCTGCCATGAAGTGGGTCATGGGCAACGGAGTTGTCGCGTTTCACGATCCAATCCGAGTTCCGAATCCACCAGTCGACGGGAGCGCGACCAACTCGTTCTTCGTCGATTTCTACCGCAAGTTTGCATCCTCTCTTCAGGGACTTGAGGCTCGCGAGCACACAGCTCAGGTTCCTTATGCCGAAAGAGAAAAACGAGAAGAGCAGTTCAGCAAGGCGCAGCTTCCGGTACTGTTTTGCTCGCCGACGATGGAGCTTGGCGTCGACATCAGCGAGTTAAACGTTGTCAACATGCGCAACGTCCCTCCGACTCCTGCGAACTATGCTCAACGCAGCGGACGCGCTGGACGAAGCGGACAACCCGCACTGGTCTACACGTATTGCACAACGGGAAGCTCCCATGACCAGTACTTCTTCCGACAGCCTGATCGCATGGTGTCGGGGGCCGTCAATCCACCACGACTTGATCTGGCGAACGAAGATCTCGTGCGGGCTCACGTGCATGCGGTATGGCTCGCGGAAACAGGACAATGGCTGGGCAACTCTCTGACAGACCTGCTGGATTGTGAAGGAGAAAAACCGTCGCTGCAACTTCTTCCGAGTGTTCTCAATGGACTGACGCTTCCCGGCACAATTCAGCGAGCACAGAAGAAATGCGAAGCCATCTTCGAGACGTTTGGCGATGAATTGCAAAAGGCCGATTGGTGGCATCCGGATTGGCTGGCTCGCACGCTTTCCAACGTACTCACGGAATTCGATACGGCGTGCGATCGATGGCGAAGTCTGTTTCGGGCCGCAACGTCTCAGCTGGCCTACCAGAATCAAATCATCGCCGATGTGGCACAGCGTGAACGCTGGGACGAAGCCAAACGCATACGACGGGAAGCAGAAGCCCAGCGAGAACTGCTGACTGATGTCAAAAACGTTTCCCAATCGGACTTTTACAGTTATCGCTACTTCGCTTCAGAAGGCTTCCTGCCAGGTTACAGCTTCCCACGTTTGCCGCTGTCGGCGTTTATTCCCGCACGTCGGCGATCTCGCGGTGAAGATGAGTTCCTTTCACGACCACGCTTTCTGGCAATCTCTGAGTTTGGTCCGCGTAGCCTGATCTATCACGAAGGCTCAAGATACATCGTTAATAAGGTCATTCTGCCGGCAGAAGAACGTGATGCTCTCACAATGAAAGCAAAGCATTGCCAGCACTGCGGCTATATGCACGAGATTGCCTCAGGCCAGAACGGCCCTGATCTCTGTGAATCCTGCGGAAGTTCCGCGCTTCAGCCCATCAACTCGCTGCTGCGTCTCCAAAACGTCGCCACAACTCGTCGTGATCGAATCAACAACGATGAAGAAGAACGCACGCGGATGGGATATGAGATCCGTACCGGGCTGCGATTCAAGGAAATCAACGGCCAACAGCGATTCTCAAACGCCAGCATCACACTGAACGACGAACCATTGTTTTCTTTGCGATACGGCGATGCGGCACGGCTTTGGCGTATTAACATCGGCTGGAAGCGGCGAGCCGAGAAGGACACATTCGGCTTTGTGATCGACCTGGAAAAAGGCATCTGGGAAAAATCCGATCAGCTGCACGATCAGGATGACGCGTCTGATGTGATGGGGCAGCGACGCCAGAGAGTCGTTCCGTTTGTTGAAGATCGACGAAACTGTCTGTTGCTCAGACCTGAGAACCGGCTCGACTCCGGAGCGATGTTGTCATTGCAGACCGCACTCAAGAAAGCGGTTCAGGCAATCTATCAGCTTGAAGATAACGAACTGGCAGCTGAGTCCCTTCCGTCAGACAGTGATCGACGTGAGATTCTTCTCTACGAAGTCTCAGAGGGCGGAGCGGGCGTTCTGAGGCGACTGATCGATGATGGGCTGACAGAAGTCGCACGAGAAGCACTTCGCATTTGCCATTTCGATCCCGACACGGGGGACGACCTGAAACGCGCCCACGGTGCCCGTGAAGACTGCGTCGCCGCTTGTTACGACTGTCTGACGACATACGACAATCAGCGTGAACACAAAGACTTGGACCGAGTTGTCATCAAAGACTTGCTGATGGAGCTGGCGAAAACACAAATGCACGTTTCGCCGGGGCCAGCGTCACCCGATGCTCATTTTGAGCACCTGAAGAAAAGATGCGACAGCCAGCTGGAACGCGACTGGCTCGACTTTCTTCTGGCACGCGGCCTGCGAATTCCAAGCCACGCTCAAAGCCTGCCCGAACGCGCTCAAAAGATCTGTAGCAGGATCGGTACGAAACCAGATTTCTTCTACGAAAATGCTTCTGTTGCCATCTATGTGGATGGCCCACCGCACGATTTTCCAGAACGCCAGCTTCGAGATACGCAGCACGTCGTTTCCCTCGAAGACAAAGGCATTTTTTGTATTCGATTTCACCATCAGGACAACTGGTCTTCTCTCACGGACCAGTCACCGAATGTTTTTGGTTCCTCCGCACCTTTGATAATCCGACCACACTCAGCCGATCCAAACCTGGCGAGCAGTAACTCCGAAGCGAATCCCGCACATGTGATGATTTCCTCAACTACGGGGGAATATCTTGACTTGGATCTCTACGAAGACCACTGGCATGGCCTTGTAAAGCAGTTGGGAGCAGAAAAGAAGCTCAATTACACGATGGAACCTGGTGGTGACATCTCCAGCAAAGGCCGCGTTGTCGGGCAGTATTCCATTGAGCTGCGAATTGGTGACAAACGATTCGTCATCATCGACAGTCGACTGCCTAACGCTGCAGCCCTGGTCGAATCAGCCAAACAGAACGGTGTCGATGCCATTGCAATCGATCCAATGGACAGTGAAGCTCTCAAGGCTGTGCTGAAAGCTCAGGGAGTTCACTCATGACGCCAGTGAACGTCGCCCGGACTTTCTTTGCATCCGTCAACAAACTCAGCACCACCGACCGTGGCCGCGTCATGGACTTCTTTTCGAAGTTCATGGAAGACCCATCCAGTCCCGGTCTGAACTTTGAATCGATCCGCGGCGCAAGAGATTCCTTCGTCAAGTCAGCTCGGATTACTCAGGATCTTCGGACCATCCTGTTTCAGAAGAGCGGTCAGGCAACGCTGCTCTATGCCGGGCATCATGAAGACGCCTATCGCTGGGCCGAAGGACGACGTGTTGAGCATCATCCGATCACCGGCGCGTTGCAGATCGTTGAATCCACGGAAACCGTGCAGGCCGCCCTGCCGGATCCAGTGACGGTGCGGGCTCCTCGGCTTTTTGCTGAGTATGACGATACCTACCTGATGAGTCTCGGTCTCCCGCAGGACTGGCTCACGGTCCTGCGGCAAATCACCAACGAAGACCAATTGCTGGGCGTCGTCACGCGGCTTCCGGAGGAAGTGGCCGAGCGTCTGCTGACACTGGCTTCCGGCGAACTGGTGACTCCTCCCGTTCCTGTCTCGCCGGACCTGCCGCTCGACCAGGGCGAAGATAACCAACGCCGCTTTGTCGTCATCAAAGATGCAGCGGAATTACAGTCCATTCTCGATCGACCAATCGAAGACTGGATTCGATTTCTGCATCCATCGCAGCGAAGCCTGATTACTAAGGAATATCGAGGTCCCTCTCGGGTTTCGGGCGCCGCAGGCACAGGCAAAACTGTGGTCGGCATGCATCGTGCCCGCGCGCTGGCAGCCAAAGGTCTGAAGGTGCTGATGACATCTTTCGTTGGCACATTGTGCCGCAACATTGAGCGTAACATTGATGTCCTCTGCGCCTGTACTCAGCAGGAATTCGACTCCACCGTTCGCAGTCGGATCACCGTCAACACCGTCCACAAGGTCGCACTCACGTTGGTCAGGAAGATCGACAGTCGCGTGAAGCCTGTCGATGAAGAACAGCTTGAAAGAATCCTCAGCCGTCGCAACTCTCAATCGGGATTCCTCTTCGAAACTGGATTTCCGCTGGCCGAATGGAACGGCGTGATCGATCCTCAGGGGATTCAGTCATGGGAACAATATCGTAGTGCTCCCCGTACAGGCCGAGGCAAATCGCTCACCGTCAAACAACGCCGTGATGCCTGGACAATTTTTCAAGGAGCCATCGACGATCTCAAACAACAGGCCCTCTATACGTGGTCGCAGATCTGCTCGAAGGCGGTTGAATTGCTGGAGAGCGGTCAAGCCGAGAGCCCGTTCGATGCGGTCATCGT
>JBDNHX010000195.1:0-25378 GCA_041688565.1 Planctomycetaceae bacterium | reverse complement strand
CGTGACCTATACATTCACCTTCAGCGAAGCGGTTGTTGGTTTCACGAGTGGTGACGTTTCCGTAACGGGCGGCGTCAAAGGGGCGCTACTGAAAACTAGTTCTACAGTTTACACAATGGTGGTGACCCCGACAGCGAATTCAGAAACCCCCATCACGGTAAAACTGCTGACCAACGTGGTGACGGACGCGGCCGGAAACTTCAACCCAGCCTCCAGTACTAATACCCAGTCGGTTGACACAAAGAAACCTACATTGCTGATCACTGACACCACTCCTGGTGTCGCAATCGGCGATGTGACATTCACGTTTACTTTCAGCGAGCCTGTAAACGGCTTTACCGTGAGTGATGTGGTAGTTACTGGTGGGACGAAGGCTGTAGAGTTCGCCACTGGAGGAGACGGAGAGGCTGTATTCACACTGGTTGTAACGCCAACGGCCAATTCAACGACCCCAATCACGGTGGGCGTTGCGGCAGGAAAGGTGACCGATACAGTCTTGCCAGTTGGCAATCAGAACACAGCTGCTCTGACCGTCTCTCAGACCGTCGATACGAAACTGCCAACCATCGTCATCACGGATAACAAGCCTGGAGTAACCAACGGGGCGGTGACCTTCACCTTCACGTTTAGCGAACCTGTGGCTGATTTCATCAAGGGAGACATTGCAGTCGACAATGGTACGCCAGGCACATTTACTAAAGTGAATTCTAAAGTCTATACGCTGATTGTGACGCCGGATCCAAATACCACGGATAACATCACCGTGACTGTCGATGCAAACGTCGCGACCGATGCTGCGGGGAACGGAAACCTCGAAACGCTGGCTTCGCAGGCATTTGATACGGCCGCTCCGACAGTCGACATTACGAGCCCTCTTCCTGGAATAGCAACCAACGCTCCCGTCACTTATACATTTGACTTCAGTGAACAAGTCTTCGGCTTCCTGAGTTCCGACGTGGTCGTAACCGGAGGCACAAAGGGCGGACTTCTGCCTGTTGTCGGTCACCCGACAAAGTATACGATGGTGGTGACACCTACCACGAATTCCGTGGCACCAATTAAGTTGTCGCTTCCAGCAAATGTTGTGGCTGACGCCGCTGGAAATGGCAACACAGCAATGTTGGCGGCGGATCAGCTTGTTGACACCAAAAAGCCATCGTTGGTAATCACGGATGCGACCCCTGGCGTAGTAAATAGCCTGGGTACAGTGGCGTTCAGCTTTACTTTCAGTGAGGATGTGACAGGCTTCGACACCAGCGATATTGTCGTCACCGGCGGAACAAAGGGTATTTTTGACCCTGTGGGCCCCGGTGCGGCATATACACTGGTTGTAACGCCAAATGCCAATTCAACGACCCCGATTACGGTCGCTGTTGCCGCTGGCAAGGCCACTGACGCAGCTGGCAATCTAAACACGGCTGCCGTCACTGTGTCTCAGGCCGTGGACACAAAACTGCCGATTGTTGTCATCACGGACGACAAAACCGGGGTCACCAAAGGCCCCGTGACCTTTAAGTTCACGTTCAGCGAACCCGTAGCTGATTTTGTAAAGGCAGACGTTGACGTCGTTGATAGCGGCGATGACCCAACCGGCATCAAGGGCACATTCACGAAGGTGAGTTCCACGGTCTATACGCTGGTCTTTACGCCGGCCAGCGATTTCGATGAAGATATCACTGTGCGTCTCGCAGCCGATGTTGCGACCGATGCTGCCGGAAATGGCAATCTCTTAACTGAGGCAATTCAGGCCATTGATACAAGGGCCCCAGCGATAACGATTGAAGACAACATTGTTGCCGATGCAACCAACGCTCCCGTTACCTATACGTTTGATTTCGATAAACCCGTCATAGGATTCACGACGACTGACTTGGTCGTGACCGGAGGTGCCAAGGGTTCGCTGGTGAAAGTCAATGATCTGCAGTACACCATGGTGGTCACACCTCTGGCGAATTTCGTGGGCAGTATTTCCGTGACGATTCCGGCGTTGTCTCTGACCGACGTTGCCGGAAACTCCAATGCTGCAGCGAGTGATGACAATCAGAATGTGGACACGAAGAAGCCGACGTTACTGATTGCCGATTCAACGCCGGGCGTGATTGTCAAGGCCGGGGAGACTGCTACGTTCACATTGACGTTTAGTGAAGATGTCACAGACTTCGTTGAAACCGACATCGTTGTCACCGGGGGAGTTGCGGTATTGACTCCCGGTGGAGGGCCGACGGATTTCGAATTGGTAGTGACACCGCTGGCGAATTCCACAACCCCGATCAAAGTCAGCGTCGCAGCGGGCGCGGCAGTGGATCTGGTTGGAAACCTGAGCACAGCCGCCGTGTCCGTGTCGAAGGCCGTGGATACGATCGTTCCGACTGTTGTCATCACCGATAATAAATCGGGAGTCACCAACGGACCGGTGACGTTCACGTTCACATTCAGCGAACCAGTCAACGGGTTTGACGATGTAGTGGCAGCTTCGACCATCCTGGCAGGTGGTACGCCCGGAACGTTTACTCAGCTGAGTGCTACGGTTTACACACTGGTTGTGAATCCTGATGATGAATCGACCACGCCAATCACAGTGCAGGTGGTTGCCGGTGTTGTGACGGACGCCGCCGGGAATGAGAACGCTGACTCGGACATTGCTGAGCAACCTGTCGATACACAATTGCCAGCGTTGGTGATTACATCCGATGAAGGCAGCGATGGAAGTCCCATCAATATTGCAAATGGAACTGTGACTTTCACATTCACCTTTACTGAGCCGGTCACAGGTTTCACCAGCAGTGATGTTGCGGTGACCAACGGCACAAAGAGCGGACTCTCCGCCGACGGTACCGGAACGGTCTACACGATCGTTGTCACTCCGTTGGCCAACTTTGACGGTGTACTGACCGTCAATATCGCCGGAAGCGTCGCCGCCGATGCGGCTTTCAATGGAAATGTGGCTGCAACAGAGTTTACGCACCTGGTGAACACAGTCATCCCGACCGTAGTCATCACTGACAACGTGGAGGAAATTCTGACGCAGGCCTCAGGTGATGTGGTCTTCACTTTCACATTCAGCGAGGCACTTGCCACTTCATTGATCGATCTCGAAGCGGCGATCATCCTGACAAACGGAACCAAGGGAGCCTTTGAAAAAGTGAGCGATACCGTCTACACGCTCTCTGTAACTCCTTTGGAGAATTTTGTGGGGACAATGGAGGTTCGTATCGACGCCGGTACGTTCAGCAATGCTGCCCTGAATCTGAACAGTATCTTCACCGAGCATTTCCAGTCGGTGAATACTTTCTGATCAGGCGTTGAGCCGAATGGCTTCGGGATGTGATATTCCGCAGCCGAACACAATGGCGGGTGAGATGGGGCGAAATGCACCATCTCCCCGCCTTTTTTTGTTTCTCGACCCGGACACTGAGGCGCTGGATCCGGCCAACCAACAGCTCTGGCTATGTGTTTTTCAGCAAGCTGCTAAAATCGACGGAAAACTGATTTCCGAACGCGAAGACTGGTGTTGGTGGCGGACGGGAACGACTCTTTGAACGACTCTTTGAACGACTCTTTGAAAGCCTCTCAATGCCCCGGGTGTTTGTGAAGGAACTGAAGGACGGTGATTCCGTCAATGAGATCTATCTGCTGGCTGATAAGCAAATGCGAGCCAACCGGAATGCCAATCTCTATCTGCTGGCGACCCTGCGAGATCGAACCGGTGTTGTCAGCGGTCTGATGTGGAATGTGGTCGAAGAGAATGTTCAGCACATTTCCGCTGGCGATTATGTTCGTGTCCGCGGCAAAGTGCAGCTGTATCAGGGCGGTCTGCAGATGATCGTGACTCATATCGATCCGGTTCCGGAAACGACCTGCAACCCGGAAGACTTCAACGTCCAGGCCCAGGCCAATGCGGCTCCGCTGCTGGCTCGCCTGAAGGAATTGCTGTTCTCACTGCGCAGCCCGGAACTGCTGACGCTTGCGAATGCATTCATGGAAGATGAAGCGATCGTCAACGGGCTTTGCGCAGCGCCTGCCGGCGTGAAGGCGCATCATGCCTACATGGGCGGCCTGATTGAGCACGTGGTCGGCATGACGGAACTGGCCGATCGAATTTGTATGCTGTACCCAGCTCTGAATCGCGATCTGCTGCTGCTGGGTGTTCTGATGCACGACCTTGGCAAGATTCGTGAGATGTCATGGGACCCAACGCTGGCCTACACCGATGAAGGTCAGTTGCTCGGGCATATCAATATTGCCATCGAATTGCTGAACGAGAAACTGAAAGTCGTGGAGACGCGTCTTGGTCGTCCGGTCGACACCGAAGATATTCTGCGACTGAAGCACATGATTCTCAGCCATCATGGGACTCGTGAATTTGGCAGCCCGGTCATTCCGATGACTCCTGAAGCGATTACTCTGCATCACATTGACAATATTGATGCCCGGCTGAATGAGTTCACTCGAGCCATTGACGATGACCTGAACGCGGAGTCCGCCTGGACACCATTCAATCCGCGAACGGACCGTCGATTGTTCAAAGGGCTTCCCAAGCAGCCGTGATGAGTTTCCTGTCTGCCGCAGCGACTTCAGTCAGGGCCTCTTTTGGAAGCAGCATCTCCGTTTTATTACTCGTAGACCCATGGAGTTCTCTGATGTCCGGACGATGTGCATAGCTGGTGGTCTTTGTGCTCTGTGCCAGGATAGCTGCAGCGCAGGAGCCTGAATGGAAACTTGTCTGGAGCGACGAGTTCGATGGATCGAAACTTGACTACGGCAAGTGGGAAGCGGAAGTCAACGCATTTGGTGGCAGCAATCAGGAGTTGCAGATTTTCACCGATTGCAAAGAGAACCTGCGAGTTGAAAACGGCCAATTGATCATGAATCTTTCCATTGGTGGTAGCTTCGTCGGGCCACCGAACGCGGAAACTCAATTCCCTCGTCAGTTTGCAGTGGACTACGTGCGCGTGTATCAGCGTTCGTAGCCGCAATGGTAGACTTTACGCCCGGTGCGAAGTTAGGGGCACGCCTTTTTGCAGGGTTTGATAGACGACACAATAACGCTCGGTCAGGCTGAGCAGTTTTTCAACCTGTTCGGCGGCGGCAGAAGTGTCCAGGTGAAACAGCAGCTGGATTTTTGTGAATCCCACAGGTGCGGCGCGATCAACGCCGAGCGTGCCACGAAAATCCAACGTTCCAATGGCTTCGATGCGAGCGGTCGAAATCGGTAATTCCATGGAAGTGGCAACGGCGGCCAGCGTTGTTCCTGCGCAGGTCACCAGTGCCTGCAACAGCATGTCGCCCGAGCAGGCTGCTGTGCCATCACCGCCCACTTTGGGATGCAGACCGGCCACGACCTCCTGACCATTATTGCAAGGCAGGGTTACGCGGCAGCCAGGCACATCAAAGTCCACGACGCCTTCTGCTCGAAGTTCAGCCATGGCCGAAGCCGGATCTGCCTGATATTGCTGCTTCAGAGGTGCCTGAAGTGCCCTAAGTTTTTCGCGTTCCATAACAAGAGTCCTACTGAATTCTAAGAGCATTACTGATTCGCGATGGACGGCGTCGCAGTGATGCATCGCAATGAAGTGTCAAGGATTTGGAAGATTTCCCCAATCCGCGAGTGATCCCAAACTCTGGCGATCACGTTAGGGCGGCAGACGACAATGAGACGGTCGACAGCATAACCGGGAAGAAACGATCGGCCATTCCGATCCGAAAAATTCCGCGAACGTACCTATCGGGAAAGTCACAACTCGCGGGAATTCCGGTTGAGAGATCTCTTCGAAATCTGTTAATACCGGAATGCCGAATGGCCGCATCGCTGGAGGAATTCAGGCCCGGGCTGTTATTCTGCGTGTTCTGACAGCCACCTGTTGACCGGAAAGACCTGAGCGAGAAATGCCCGAAGAAACTCCCAAACGCAAAATCTGGATCGGTTTCGATCTCGGCGGCACAAAGATGATGGCCGTCGTGTTCGACGATAAGCTTAAAGTGCTTGCCAGGAAGCGTCGAAAGACTCGGGGCAACGAAGGTGAGCAGGTGGCGCTGGAGCGTCTGGCCGAGACGATTCTGATCGCTCTGGAAGAAGCAAAAGTGCTGCCCGAGGAAGTCGCCGGGATTGGCGCAGGAGTTCCTGGTCCTCTGGATCTGGAAAAAGGCATCATCCTGGAAGCACCAAATCTTGGGTGGAAGAATGTGGCCCTGCAGGAGTTTCTGTCCAAAAGATTCAAATGCCCTGCGGAGATCTGCAACGATGTGGATGCCGGCGTTTTTGGTGAATACATAGCCGGAGCCGGGCAGGGGCAGCGGTGCGTTCTCGGCGTCTTCCCTGGCACAGGCATTGGTGGCGGCTGTGTGTATGAAGGCAAGATTTTCCGCGGTTCGCGATCCTCATGCATGGAGGTTGGTTACCTTCAAATGGCCACAGAAGGACCGGCGGCGGGAGTGGGCCCTGGAGGAACGCTTGAGGGTCTGGCCAGTCGACTGGCGATCTCAGCGGAAGCGGCCAAAGCTGTCTTTCGTGGACAGGCACCTCATTTGAAGGGGTTTGCAGGCACCGACATCAGCAAGATACGCAGTTCAATTCTGGCCAAATCGATCGACATGGGCGACAAAGCCATTGAGCAAATTGTGCGTCGTTCGGCTGAACAGGTTGGACGAGGCATTGGCAGCCTGATCAATATTCTGGCCCCGGACGTCGTGATCCTTGGAGGCGGTCTGGTGGAAGCGATGCCAAAACTGTATCTCGACGGAGTCCGTGAAGGGATCCGCAGAAACGTGCTGCCTTCGCTGGCTGACTGTGCAAAGCTGAAGGTCAGTGAGCTGGGCGATCTGGCGGGTGCTGTGGGGGCAGCGGCCTGGGTTCGGCAGGAATCCGCTGTAAAAGAAGGCGTCCCAAAAGAGGCCGACGCAAAACTGGAAAAGAAGGTTTAGTACCTGACATCACGCGAATACTGCAGGGTCTTCGCTTTGCAAGAGAATCACCGGGATATGACCACGGGAAATGAAACAACGCGAAATGAAACTCCGGCTCGGCAGGAGCCCGTGGTTGAGGCTGCGCGAGGGGCTAACGCTTTTCCGCTGGCAGTAATTGAGCTTGGAACATCAGCCATTCGCATGGCTATCGGCGAAAGCGATGGTGGCACTTTTGTGCGTGTGCTTGAGCAGCTTGTCCGCGGCGTAAGCCTTGGGAAAGACACCTTTACCACCGGCGAGATTCAGCGGAAGACCTTGCAGGAATGTGTGAAGGTTCTCAAAAGTTATCGTCGGAAGCTGAAGGAATACCAGTGTTCGGACCCGAAACACATCCGTATTGTGGCGACCAGCGCTGTTCGTGAAGCGGCCAACCGTATGGAAGTGCTGGACCGTATTTATATTGCCACCGGGTTTGCGGTGGAGCTGATCGACGATGCCGAAATTGCCCGAGTAACATACCTCGGCGTACGGCCTCTTCTGCAAAACGATGCAACGCTGGCAGATGCAACGACGGTCGTCGCTGAAGTGGGCGGCGGCAATACGGAAGTGCTTGTGCTCAAAGGCAAGGATATCGTCCATTCGCAGCCGTATCGACTGGGCTCACTTCGGCTTCAGCAGATGGTGCTTCAGTCACAGGCCAGCCGCAGTCGCGCGGGCAGTATCATGATTGGCCAGATTGATCGCACGGTGGAACCGCTGATTGAGCTGGTGCCCCGAGGCAAGCCGGTCGAATTTGTGGCACTTGGCGGCGACATGCGATTTGCGGCTCGGGTTCTCGGGATCGATTTCAAAAGCATCCCGCTGACACGCATTTCCGTGGAAGATGTCGAGAAACTTACGTCACGGCTGCTGTCGCTGACGGTCGATCGAATCATGCAGAAGTATCACATCGAACTGTCTCAGGCGGAGACTCTGGTTCCGGCCCTGCTGGCCAATCTTCGGCTGGCCCAACTGTTGAATTGTCAAACCCTGTTGATCTCCGGGTTTAATCTGCGCGACGCGCTGCTGCAGGGAATGCTGCGGACAAATGACTGGTCAGCCGATTTCTGTGACCAGATCCTCAATTCCGCCCTGGAGCTCGCTCGAAAATATCAGGTCGATCTGCAGCATGCTCGGCACGTCGCAGATTTGGCGCGGCGTCTGTTCCGTTCACTGCAGTCCGAGCACCGAATGGATGCTCGCTGTGAAACGCTGTTGTATGCTGCCGCGTTACTGCATGAAACGGGGCTGTTTGTCGGGCTGTCCGGATATCATAAGCACTCCTACTATCTGATCATGAACAGTGAGCTGTTTGGCCTGAATGCTCTTGATCATCAGCTTGTCGCAATTATTGCTCGATACCATCGCCGCGCATCCCCCAAGCCGACTCATGAGACGTTTGCCAGGCTTGATCGTGACAGCCGTGTGATCGTCTCACGACTGGCCGGCATTCTGCGAGTCGCCGTGGCACTGGATCATACGGGCAGTCAGCGAGTCCGTGACATTGAATGCACGATCGAGAAAAACAGGCTGGTCGTCACTGTCACAAATCCGGCCGGCGATCTGTCTCTGGAACGAATGGAGCTCCGTCAGAAAGCCTCGCTGCTGGAAGATACATTCGGGCTGGGCGTCCTGTTGCGGGAATCACCACGTTAATGCAGACCGCTTCCGCGCATGAAATCGAACACTCCGAAATGTAGAGCAGCACGAAACGCCACGGTTTAGTCACATAGGCTCTGCGAGCTCCGCTCGCTTCAGTTGTCAGCAGAATTGAACATGTCAGAAACACAACCGATTTTTGCAAGCCGCGAACTCAGCTGGCTGGAGTTTAATCAGCGAGTCCTTGACGAAGCTTGTGATCCGTCCGTGCCGTTATTGGAGCAGCTCCGCTTTCTGGCTATCACAGCGTCCAATCTGGATGAGTTTTTCATGGTGCGAGTCGGCAGCCTGCTGACAGCCATTCGCGCGGGAGAAACGGCTTCCGATCCGTCAGGCATGTCGCCTCTCGAACAGATCAATGCCATCAGCGTCAGAACACAGAAAATGGTGGCTGATCAGTACGATATCTATCTGCGGGAAATGGAACCGCATCTTGCAGAGGCCGGAATTCGTCGGCGTCGGCCGGGCGAGCTGAATGATCGCCAGATTGATTTTGTCGACACGGTCTTTCAGGAACAGATCCAGGCAGTGCTGACTCCGATCGCCGTTCATGATCCCGCTCGTTTTCCGCTTCTGTTTGGAAGAACGGTCAATGTGGCGGTTCAGATGAAGGGCAAATCCGACGCCGATCCCTTCCGGTTTGCGGTGATTCCGTTTGGACGCTTCGACCTGCGTTATATTACGTTGCCCAGTGCTGGGGGATATGAATTTATCCTGACGGAAGATGCCATTACGCTCATGGCCGGCCGGTTCTTTCCCGGTGAAGAAATTATCGCGACGGTGCCATTCCGTGTGACGCGAAATGCAGACCTGACCGTCAACGAAGAAGACGGTGCAGACCTGCTGGCGGAGATGGAAGATGTGCTCGACTATCGCAAGGACAGTTTCTGCACGCGTCTGGAAGTCTTTGACCAGGTGACTCGCCCGATCCTTGAGTTTCTGAAGGCTCTGCTTCGGGTTGGCGAACGCGACATCTCTCTGGTCCCCGGTCCAGTAGGGCTGAGCGACCTGATGCAGCTTTCTAACGTCAGCGGGTTTGATCAGCACCTGTATCCCAGCTGGTCGCCGTGCGATTCCCCTAAGATCGATCCATCGGAGTCCATTTTCGACACGATGAAATCTCAGGACGTCCTGCTGTTTCATCCGTATGAATCGTTCGAGCCTGTTCTGCGTTTGCTGGCCGAGGCCGCGGAAGATCGGGATGTCGTTGCGATCAAACAGACGTTGTATCGTACCAGTCGTAACAGCCCGCTCGTGAAGTCGCTGATGCGAGCTGCTGAGAACGGCAAAAATGTCACTGTCATCGTGGAGCTTAAGGCTCGGTTTGACGAGGCTCGCAATATCGAATGGGCCAGACAACTCGAGTACAGCGGAGTGCAGGTCATTTACGGTGTGCGAGGCCTGAAGACGCACGCTAAGGCATGCATCGTTGTTCGTCGTGAGCCTCAGGGCTTTCAGCGGTATTGCCATTTCGGCACGGGGAATTACAACGAGATCACTTCGCGATTTTACACCGATCTGAGCCTTCTGACATGTAACCGGGATCTGGGCAATGATGCCATTTCCTGGTTCAATGCCGTTACCGGTTCATCACAGATTCAGCAGTTTGCTCAGATTGAATCGGCCCCGATCGGACTGCGCGAGAAGCTGCTGGAAATGATCAATGTGGAAAAAGAGCGTGCGAAGAATGGAGACAAGGGGCAGATCATTGCCAAGCTGAACTCGCTGGCGGACCCGATCATGATTTCTGCACTTTATGAAGCATCGAAAGCGGGTGTGGAAATCGAACTGAACATTCGCGGTGTCTGCTGCCTGAAGCCTGGAATTCCTGGCGTCAGCGAAAACATCCGAGTGACCAGCATCATCGATCGATTTCTCGAACACGCCCGAATTCTGTACTTTCATCACGGCGGCGACGAACGCGTCTTTATCTCGAGCGCTGACTGGATGCCTCGTAATCTGGACCGACGTGTGGAACTGTTGGTTCCGATTCTGGATGATAACTGCAAACGAAAGGCGATAAATATTCTTAAGACCTGTTTGCGAGACAACATGAAGTCCCGAGTCCTGACATCCGACGGATCATTTTTGGAGCCCACGGGTTCGCCGGTGAAGCCGTATCGCAGCCAGCTCGAATTTCAGCGGCGTGCGCGTGAGGCCGCTGAAAATGCGTTCGAACGAAATCGGACCACATTCGTTCCAGTGGAACCAAACACATAGTGAGGCAGAGTTCGTTTCACCAGTTCATCTGGCCAGCAAGTGGCACAGTCCAACGGCACTACTTGTCCGCATCAGGCATGCTCTTTTTTAATTGCGCTCCTGCAGTAAATTTGGCAATCTTGTGATAAAACCTGAGTTCTGCTGCCGGTTGGCGCCATGCGTTTCTAATCCCGCCGCAGCTGTTGTGGACGTTGACGGAGAACCGCGTTTGGCTGAGGAAACCCCGATTTTATGTGAGTTTCTGCGGAGAATTCGTTCGGCGAAACCGGGCAGGGCGGCGAAGTGCCCCACGTTCAACGAGGCCGGGCGGTTTTGATCTCTGAAACTACGTTTTGCACTTGTTCTGGATACTCTATACTGGCGCCCCTTCGCAACAGGGTGGTATGAGCCGGACATGAGTCCATGCCGACTGTTGTCCAATTTCGCGGCTCTCAACTGCTGGCGTTACGGAACCAGTCTTCCGTCAGCAATTTTTCCATGAATCGGATCGTTTGAATCATGCAGACTTCGGACATTGATATTTCTTCATCACGCGTGCTGATCGCAGATGATATTCAGCAAAATCGTGAACTGCTGGAAGCGTACCTTGCAGACGAAGGGTATGAGATTCTGATGGCGTCCGATGGCCAGCAGACGATGCAGATGGTTGAACAGCAGCAGCCCGATCTGATCCTGCTGGACATCATGATGCCCCGCATGAGCGGTTACGAAGTCTGCTCGCAGATCAAATCCGACCCTGCAAAACGCGGGATTCCGGTGTTGATGGTGACTGCTCTCAATGAAGCCGGCGATATCGAAAAAGCCGTGAATGCAGGATGCGACGACTTCCTGACAAAGCCCGTCAACAGACTGGAACTGAGAACCCGCGTTCGATCTCTGCTGCGTGTTCGGCATCTTGCGAACGAGCGTGACCGATTATTGGCGTATCTGGAAGAAATGGAACACCGAGTACTTCGTGGGGACAGTTAGCATCGCTTGATGCATCATTAAATCGAATCAACGCATCATTGATTCCAATGCTGATGCCAGGTCTGACTCGGCCACGGTAAATGCCCCGGTTGCTTCAGCTGGCCCGGCTGAAACGCCTCCGGAATGAATCCGCTCTTTATCATCAACCCAATCATTGGACCCATCGCCGGTATGTCCTGGCGACTTTAATTTTAAGGTAACTGATCACGATGTCCGAACCTGAACTGTCTGCGTCCGCCGCAAATCACGAACCTGCCGCGAAGAACGCCGGATCGGACTCAACCACTACCAGTCCCCCGGCGACTGAAACTGCAGCGACTGATCGTGCTGCGATTGTCGCCAATGCGGCCGACGCCAATGCGGCTGCCATTGAAATTGTCATCCGCAACCGCAGGGCTCAACCGTTCTTCGGCCGTCATCCATGGGTTTTCGCGGGAGCAGTCGATCATATCAAGGGAGCGAAACCGGACGAAATCGCTGCTGGCACGCCCGTAAAGCTGGTCACCTCCGAAGGCCGTTTTATTGCGTGGGGCCTCTACAATTCAACCAGCCGCATTGTCGTGCGGCTCTATTCGTGGCGCCTCGAGCAGGTGCTGGACGCCGACTTCTGGCTGCCGCTGATTCAGCAGGCCGTGGCGTCGCGGCGCAGCCTGTTCAATCTGAATGCTGCCACAACTGGCTGCCGCCTGATTTTCAGTGAAGCGGACGGGCTGTCAGGTCTGACGGTCGATCTTTACGGCGGATATCTGCTGGTTCAGTTCACAAGTCTTGCACTGTATCAGCATCGTGAGCCCATTCTTGCGGCGTTGCAAAGTGAGCTGCGGCCGAAAGGCATCTGGCTCCGTACAGAAAAAGGAATGCGTGAAGCCGAAGGACTGGACGTCGTCGATGGCCTGATTTCAGGGCAGGAACCACCGCGACCATTGTTTATCGATGAGCATGGCATCAGCTACGGCGTGGATGTTCAGCAGGGACAGAAGACGGGATGCTATCTGGATCAGAGAGACAATCGGCTGGCTGCCAGTCGATATCTGAAGGGCGCTTCGGTGCTGGACGCATTCTGCTTTTCCGGCGGGTTCGGCATCACCGCAGCCAAACTTGGCGGTGCCGCTTCCGTCTTGGGCATTGATTCCTCCGAGTCAGCTCTTGTGCTTGCAAAAGCCAATGCGGAACTCAACGGAGTCTCGGATCGTTGCCGCTGGAAGCGTGACGATGTGCGACCGGCACTGGAAGGTATGGTCGGGCAGGGGACACTCTTTGACGCAGTGATCCTCGACCCACCGCGAATGGCCCGCACCCGCAATGGGATGGACCGCGCCATCACGGGTTACTCCCGGCTGAATCAGCTCGCGGTGCAGATATTGAAGCCCGGTGGAATTCTGGTGACCTGCAGTTGCTCAGGCCTTGTCAGTCGCGCCGAATTTCAGGAAATGCTTGCCGAGGTTGCTCGCGTGACTGGCCGCGACATTCAGATCCTCGAAAACCGGGGACAGCCGGCCGACCATCCGGTCAGTGTGATTTGCCCTGAGACAGAGTACCTGAAAGTCATGATCTGCCGCGTGAACTAACAACGGACTCAGCGGATCACAAATTCGCGGCGTGACAGTTGTTTCCCTCGCAGCGTCTGGACGCTCACGGCTCAGACGACGATAATCCAGAATCACGGTTTCGTTCCCCACGACCGGCCAGCCATGGGAAATCTGTCGGCTCGCGGGGGAAACTGCCGTCTGGTAACCGAACACCACACCGTCTCAAATGCGGATCTGACCGAACATGATTTGCGTAAGCCTCGGGCGAACTCGCCATTCCTCCATCATGGAAGAACACAAAGCCCTTGCGACAAAGGGAGCAGAACTGGTCGAACTGCGTCTTGATTATATGCGCAAGAAACCGGATGTCGGCGTACTCCTGAAAGAACGGCCAACGCCGGTTGTTGTGACATGCCGCCGTCGTTCCGACCGAGGCCGCTGGTTTGGGACAGAAGAGCAGCGTCTGGCGATTCTGCGTGAAGCCATCATTACCGGTGCGGAATACGTTGACCTGGAAGATGACATTGCGAAGTCGATCCGCCGCTATGGAAAGACGAAACGTATTGTCAGCTATCACAACTTTGATGAAACACCGGTGGAACTGTATGACATTCACAATCGACTGGCCGAGTGCGATCCCGATGTGATCAAAATCGTCACCATGGCCAACTCACCGGCCGATAATGTCCGCATGCTGGAAATGGTTAGTTCGGCCAAAGTGCCCACCGTCGGCTTCTGCATGGGCGAACTGGGAACGATCAGTCGCATTCTCTGCGGACGCGCCGGTTCACCTTTCACCTATGCCAGCTTCAGTCGTGAACGTGAGATGGCGCCTGGTCAGTTGTCTTTCGCCGAAGTGCGCAACCTGTATCGGTTCAACAAGATCACGAAAGACACAAAAGTTTACGGTGTGATTGGCGATCCAATTGCTCACAGCAAAAGTCCGCTGATTCATAATGCCGCCTTTCGCAAAGCGGGCATCAACGCAGTTTATCTGCCGCTGCGAATCCCGGCGGATGGCCTGCTGGATTCACTCAAGGAATTTGATCGTCTAGGCATCAGTGGCTACAGTGTCACGATTCCTCACAAAGAGAGCGTTCTAAAGTTCTGCAACGTGCAGGATGAAGAAACCACAAAGATCGGAGCCGCAAATACTCTGTATCGAATAGACGGCAAATGGGCGGCGGCTAACACCGATGCATCGGCCGCTCTGGAGGCCATTCAGCAAGGCCTGATGAAGGCCGGCCAGGAAACTGATCTGACTGGCCGCAAAGTTCTGATTCTCGGCGCGGGCGGTGCGGCCAGAGCGGTTGGCTATGCGATGATTCAGAAGGGCGCCGCTCTGGCCGTCACGAACCGGTCTCGCGAACGCGGACGATCGCTGGCGGCCGACCTGGGATGTCAGTTTGTTTCGTGGGAAAACCGAGGTGCCGAATCGTGCGAAATTCTGGTCAACTGCACGTCTGTGGGGATGCATCCAAAGCTGGACGAAACACCGTTTGAGCAGAACTGGCTGAGTGATTCCACGCTGGTGTTTGATACCGTTTACAATCCTGAGCAGACTTTGCTGTTGAAACAGGCGCGTGGGCGCGGCTGCCCAACCGTCGGCGGAATGGAAATGTTCATTCGACAGGCTGGAAAGCAGTTCGAACTGTTTACCGGTGTTGAGGCTCCTCGAGAATACATGACGGAGACTCTGCGCAGGGCCATGTCGGCGGCTCGCACAATTGTTGCCCCCGCATCCGGAGAAAAACCGGCTGCGACTTCAAACGAAGATTAGCGGCACAGTGGCATGGTTTTCGAAATCACCAGGCATTCCGAACCGCACAGGTTACCCGCAGAAACGGGTTCAGATTTAGAACTGGGAACGATGGTCGTTACATTGATTGGATACCGTGCGAGCGGAAAATCGAGTGTTGCTCCTCGACTTGCGAAACGCCTGGGCTGGTCCTGGGTGGACTGCGATGAAGTGATTGAACAGCGCGCCGGGGCTTCGATAAAGGACATTTTTGAACATGAGGGTGAGGCCGGGTTTCGCAAACGTGAGTCCGAAGTTCTGGCCGAACTTTTGCGGCAGTCGGATCTCGTGATTGCAAGCGGCGGGGGAGCCATCCTGTCAGAAACCAACCGAAGTCTGATCAAAGCCGCGGGTCCGGTTGTCTGGCTGCAGGCGTCGGTGGACGTTCTGGCACGACGACTGGGTGGCGACAAAATGTCGACGCAACGACGTCCCAGCCTGACAGGCCGTCCGATTGCTGAAGAAGTTGCAGAAGTTCTGGCTGTCCGGGAGCCTTTGTATCGCGAATGTGCCACACTGATTATTGACGCCGGTGCGGAACGTCCGGCACAGATGGCCGAACGTATCGCACAGCACATCACCGGACAGGAACCGCAGGAAATCACAGCATGATGCTCTTCGACCTGCCGAGGCTTTTTGTGCTGCCGTTTTTGTTTATCCTTGGCTGCTGCATCGGTAGCTTTTTGAACGTCTGTATTCACCGATTCCCTTCGAAGCTCAGGCTCTGGGACCAGCTGAAGGCTCTCAACAGCCACGGCTCCGGATGCCCGCGCTGTGCAGCGGCGATCAAATGGCGAGATAACATTCCCCTGTTCGGCTGGCTGCTGCTGAAGGGCAAATGTCGCAGTTGCCATCGGCCGATTTCACCTCGCTACCCGCTGGTTGAACTGCTGACCGGCATTTTATTTATTGCCGTGTATCAGACAGAAATGCCGGCCAATTTCTGGGGGCAGGTCACAGACTTCGGAATTCAATCTCCAGACGGTCCTCAGACAATCACAGGCCTGTGGACGACACCCGCCTGGCTGCATGCGCGTTACGCACTCCACATCGCCATGATCTGCTGCCTGATTGTGGCAACGTTCATCGATTTTGAACTGCGTATCATCCCCGACGGATGCACTGTACCGATGATGCTGACTGCCCTCGTGGTTTCAACCGTCGTCGGTCAGACCTATCTGGTTCCCGTCTGGTTTCAGGATGCCAGCGTCGTTACAACCCTGCGATCCATCTCACCCGATTGGATAAAACCGCTGATCGTATCATGGGACTGCGTTCCGTTTGCCGCGAAGCATCCCCATATGCACGGATTTCTCGTCAGCGCTGCGGGACTTGTGATTGGTGGAGGCACCGTCTGGCTGGTCCGCATCGCAGGCTTCTGGGTTCTGAAGCAGGAAGCAATGGGATTCGGCGACGTGGTCCTGATGGCGATGGTCGGCAGCGTAATCGGCTGGCAGCCAGTGACGGCCGTTTTTTTTATCGCTCCGATACTCGCGATCTTCGCCGCAATCTTTGCCTGGGTCACGAAACGAGATCGTGAAATTCCGTATGGTCCGTGGCTCAGTCTCGCAACCCTGTTGTTGCTGTTTGCCTGGCCGATGGTCTGGCCTCTTGCAGAACGCATCTTTGACATGGGCCCATTTGTGCCGCTGATGGCACTTTTCATGTTTGTCACGCTTGTCGCAAGCCTGCAGTTAATCCAGATAGTGAAACGCCTGCTTGGCATTTCAACAGCACCGGCCATAAGCACTGAAGACGGCGGTTGGTCGTCGGCCGATCATCTGATGTTCTACAATGCTGAACACCTGGACGAGCAGTCCGGCCAATTGGCTCGACCGCTGTGGCCAGGCAGTCGAGCCGGGCAGGGCACGTCCAACTATCATCAGTGGCGATTTGGCAACCACAAATAGCGGGCCTGAATCGGATCGGCCGGGAATTTCGGGGGACAACGGCATGAAGACGATTGCAGACGGTTTGTGGAAAGCAATCCCATCCGCTGGTGAGTCATCCTGAAGTCAAAAAGAAGCCTGGAACTATCGGAGTTCCAGGCTTTTGAGACTGTTGATTTTCAGACATCGCGGCCTGAAAGATTTTATTTCTTCGCAGCCAGTTCGTCGGATTTAGTCTTGAGTTCCGCCGCTTTCTTCACGGCTTCTTCAGACTTTGTTTTCAGTTCCGCCAGCTTGGCTGTTGCTTCATCCGCCTTTTTCTTGGCTTCATCTGCAGCCACCTTCTTTTCCTCGGCCGGCTTTTTCAATGGCTCCACTGCTGCAGTGGCAGCTTCGACATTCTTTTGCGATTCCACGACAGCGGCTTCTGCCGCAGTAATGGCGTCTGCCGGTGAATTGGGATCTGCCTTCAAATCAACCACGGCTTTGTCAGCAGCCGCCTTGGCAGCGTTTGCAGCTTCCAAAGCTTTGTTGGCTTCATCCAGTGGCCCCTGAGCTTCTGCATGTGCTTTAGCAGCCGCTTCGGAGGCAGCCGCGGTCTCAGCGATCGTTTTAGTTTGAGTTTCCGTAGTCGCGGCAAGTTCTTCAACAAGCTTCGCTGCATCTTCAGCAGCGCGGCCCGCTTCCACAATTTCCCGCTCACGGTCCTTTTTGAAATCCGGAACGATGTCGATTTCAGGAATGGCGGTCTTTAGAGTTTCCTCGCCAGGCTCCGTCACGGCCGTCTGCCAGACAAACAGCCGTCGAAGTGATTTGATCGCGCCCAGTTGAGCAAGACCCGCATCCGTGACCTTTGTCTCATACAGATTCAGGTACTCCAGAGCTGGCAGGCCGACCAGTTGAGACAGCCCGGCATCAGTAATAGCAGTCTTTTCAAGATGCAGGCGTGTCAGTCCTTTTAGACCAGCGACGTGGGCCAATCCTGCATCCGTCACCTTCGTGCCTCGCAGGTTTAACGAATGAATATTGGCTGCATCCTTAACCACCGCGAGTGTCTCGTCGGTAATCTCTTTGTCAGACAGATGGAAGGCTACTGTCAGTCGTGCGTCATTTTTAGCCAGCGGCATCGCCTGCCCACCAGCCGCCTGAATGGCCTGAATCAGCTGCTTGTCCGCATCAGACAACTCTTCCTGAGCCACTGCGAATCCCGGAATCAGCAGGAGAGCAACCAGTAATCCTGAAAGCTTCATAAAACACCTCTCGTACAGAAAACTCGCCTGACAACGTCTCAACAGACCCACAAATCAAGGTCAGGAATCGTCACGAGGTTACTTTGAGAGGCATCGCAGTGCAATGGTCTGGGACATTTAGACCTTTTCCCTGACACGTTCCCCGCTGTACGGACTTCCACGAAATCCTTTACCGTAGGGACGTCAACGCAGGCCGGCACAGCGGACACAAAACTTGTCGCCCATTCGTTTCAGCCATGCTGTTGAGCCGTAAAACCAGCATTACTGTCCGTGCATCGCTTCACTTCGAAGAGCACCGGCGCGCTGCATCACGTCGCTCGACATATCGACTCGTTTAGGCTGCAGCTGAAAACTGAACTGCCGATGATCGGTGACATGATGCCCTAGAAAATTGTCGCTCACAAAATCGAGCGGAAATTTCTGATACCACGGAGCATTGACGTCAATCTGTTCGGTATGGGTTTCAAAACCATCTTTCAGCAGCTGAACTTCGCGCGTTCCGTACCAGGTAAAGTCGAACGAAGCGGGCGTGTATCCAATATCCTTGCCGTCCACCTTAACGAGCGCCCCCTGGGGATACGAATTGATCGTGACGCGCCTATGCACACAGCCCGTTTGGGTCAGAGTGAGCATCGCAATGAGGATGAAGGACAGGCGAGAAAACATCGACTCGGCTTCCATGCCGGAGACTTACAGACGAGAGGAGAGACCGCAAAGGATAACCGGAGACAGAATTTCAGGCCAAGAGCAGATCTCAGGTCCGCAATTCAGGGAAAACAGGCAATCCGGGCAGGGTTGATCCGGGCGCGGCATTTGCGAGGGCTCCACCGGAGTCAGCCCTATAAAAACGTCCTTTTGCCTTCACTTTGGCCGCTCGATGAACGACTCTACGGTGGGAGCGTAGGTGACGAGACTCACACCCCGGAGAATTGACGTGCCGATTTCGATAAAATGTTCTTCCTGCAGCGCAGCGTTTGCAGTGAAGGACGAACTGGGTGGAAAGCGTATTCGATGTGTGAAGTGCAAGGCCGTCCTGGAAGTTCCGCAATTGGGCGTCCCGTCACCCACCGTACCACCTCGCACGCCACAGCAAAATGTTCCGGGACCACCAACGCCAGTCAAACAAACGACCGTTCCTCCTGCTGCGATTTTTGGACAACAACCTGCTGCAGAAACAGGCTCACCGGTTCGTCGAGCCCGCAGAGTGACGGCTGACGAAGCAACTCTGCCAGCTTCACCCGCACCAGGCCCCATCGCAGCGACGACTCCTGTTTCGCCTGCAGCGTCCGCTCCCGTGCGAGCTCGCGTGGTCACGGGGCCACGTGATGTTCAGGCCGACGCTGTCCGACATACGGCCGCCACGTTGTCTGCGCCTCCGGAAGATTTTGAGACCCTGCGCAAGAAAGTGTTCGCGTCGTTTTCTCAGATGAAGATCGCTCCTGTTCCTGTTGCAAGCTCGTATCGGTTTGGCATCGTTATCGTTTCCCTGTTCATGTTCATGCTGCCGCTGATCTACCTGGGATTGATTGCATTTGTCGGCTGGGGCGTCTGTTATCACGCGGTGAATCATACCGGCATCATGTCGGCGGCTGCGGGTGCTGGTACGGGGGGAAATAACGGTCGCGCCATGGTCTTTGCCTTTCTCGTCTACATGGCACCGATCATCATGGGCCTGGCTTTGATCGTATTCATGTTCAAGCCTCTGTTTTCGAAGCCTGCCAACCATTCCGGCCGACGCACAATCAAGCCCGAAGAGGAACCGCTTCTGTTTGAATTCGTCGAACGTATCTGCGCTGCCGTCAACGCGCCTCGTCCCAAACGGATCGACATCGACTGCAACATCAACGCCAGCGCCAGCTTTGGTCGCGGTCTGCTCAGCATGGTGGGAAATGATCTGGTTCTCACGCTGGGAATGCCGCTCGTCGCCGGGCTTACCATGCGTCAGTTCGGTGGCGTGCTGGCTCATGAGTTCGGTCATTTCGCGCAGGGTGCCGGGATGCGGCTGACTTATCTGATTCGCTCCATCAGCTTCTGGTTCACTCGCGTTGTTTACGAACGCGATGCCTGGGATGACAAACTGGCGGAATGGTCGCACAACCTGGATATCCGCATCGGCTGGGTTTTGTACCTGACGCGTCTGGGAGTCTGGATGACTCGAAAGGTACTGTGGGTTCTGATGATCGCCGGTCATTTTGTCGGCGGCTATCTGCTGCGTCAGATGGAGTTCGACGCTGATCGCCATGAAGCCCGCCTGGCAGGCAGTCGCATATTTGCCACAACGGCAAGGCAATTGTCGGTACTGGGAGTCGCTTATCGCGGCGCGATGTCGGACCTCGGAAATTTTTACCGCGAGGGACGTCTGGGTGACAATCTCCCGAAGCTGATTCTGCTGAATGTCGACCAGTTGCCGGAAAAGGTGCATGCCAAAATCGATGAGATGATCCTGGAATCGAAGACCGGGCACTTCGACACCCATCCCTGTGACCGCGAACGTATGGCAAGTGCCGCCGAGGAAAACACCGAGGGAATCTTTCAGCTCCGACTTCCTGCCGGGCATCTTTTTAAACGGTTCGACTTCCTTTCCCGCGCAGTCACCTGGGATTATTACAAAGAAATTTTTGGCAAGGAGCTGAAGAAGTCCGATCTGCATCCGGTCGACAAACTGATGGAACTGCAGAAGGCACAGACCGATGCGTGGAAGGCACTCAAACGATTTTTTCAGGGCCATATTGCCTGGTACCGTCCGTTTGCAAGTCCCACAACGGCCTTCCGGTCTCCAAAAAATCCGGCAGAGACGTTGGCTAGAATGAAGCGCAGTCGAGCGGCCATGCTGACGGAATCCGATCCGTATGCGACCGTCTGGCAGGGGTTCGATAAGCTTGATACGCAGATGATTGAAATTGGCCTGGCCGATATTCTGCTGAAGGCGGGGATCAAAGTCGGCAAAAAAGATTTCTCAATTCCGTTGACCAGTCGAACCGAAATCAGTGAGGCTCGTGATTCGGCTGAAGTCCGCATCGGAAAACTCGAACCTAAGCTGATACCGTTTGAAGATGCAGCCGCCGAACGGCTCTACACCGCGTTGCAGCTCGCACGCACACCGGATTTGCTCCGCGCCCTGGCCGAGCAGGGGGTTGCTAGCGGGGAACTGGATCAGTTACTGAACATCTTCAACCATGTCAACGAACGGCTCGGACAGTTGCTGGTGATTCGAGATGCCCAGATTGCCATGGGAAAGCTGCTGTCTATTTTGTCTGACAACAATCACGGCCAGCCATTGATCGCTCAGATTAACGAACGTATGACCGAGCTGTACGATCACATCACGCATTTGCGGGAGTCGTTCGAATCGATTCCATATCCCTTTGATCACGCCCGCGCCGACATCAGTCTGGCGGATTATTTACTGAAGCAGTTGCCGGACCGCGAAAATCCGGTGGCGCTGTATGAGGCCGCCGATTCCATCGGCAATGCGCTGCCTCCTCTGCAGGCTCGGGTGACTGGTCGTTTGTGCCAGATCGCCGAAATGGTGGAGACTCATTTCGGATTGCCCTTGCTGGAAGATCCACCGGATGATGATGAGGTGGATCTGACCGAGGATGACGAGTGACGGTAACGATGATTCACACATGGTTGTTGAAAACGGACTTATTTACTGTGCAAGAACAATCACAACAGCAGTGATTTCAAAGGCAATATCAATCAGAAATCGACATCGCCAGAGGCCTGCCACAAACGTGTCCCTGTTGGTGATCGCCTTCGCGGTCAACGCCAGAAAAACATTGAACGCGCCCAGCATTCCGAACCCGAAGATCAGCCCCGTCAGTTTGTCCCGAGTCGTCACACCATGCAATGCCTGATACTTGCACATCATGATGAATGCACCAGCACAAAGCATGTGGAAGAAGTACCACAGAATCGACATCATACGAACAGGGATGTGCGCTGACGGCTGATATTGCAATGCAGCAGATGGGCCTGGGGCCGATTGAGGATCCAGGTGAGCGGTGAGGATTCGCCAGATATTCAGTCCTTCGAGAGCAACGCACGCCAGCAGGACGAGGACAACGCTCTCGTGACCGGCTGGAAACAAAGGGATTTTTTGCTCCAGCGATAACAACGGAATCAAGGCAATCATGACACACAACAGAATGCCGAACATTCCATTGATTACCGCTTCGAGTGCCGAAAAACCCCGCTTCATCGACGTCATGCGGACGGCTTCGCACCGAGCCCAGGTTTCGGTCGATGTTGCGAAAGCTCATTCTGCCGCACTAGCCGCTGGCCGGTCTGCAGAAATCGGCAAAGCTCATTGAGCTGCCCAACGAGTTGCAGTCTTTGAAGAATGGCTTCAGGCGACATGTTCACCCTGCCTGCTGCTTCCAGCTGTGGTTCATCAGGACTCATCGTCAACTCCTGTCAGGCTTTCAATGTCTGCCAGATCGCGGTGTCGACCCGCAATCCTTTTCATGGTGATCAATCCTTCTCGTGAAACCACGGGACACTGAATGGCCCCTAGCGGAAGATCTATTCGCCCCTCCCAGACATCCTGAAGAGCAGGCGACACAATAATCATATCCAGCGGTATCAGGACCGAACCCACTGCTTTGGAGACTCGATAAATCTCCATCGCGAGTGGCGTTTTTGCTTTGAAGGGCATCCGGCCGCTGGGTATCCAGAATCCAGCAGTCTCAGCCACTTGCTGAATTTTTTCCAGTTCTTCTTCGGGAATCAGCAGATCAATATCCTGTGTTGCTCTTGGATGTCCGTGAACCGCCATTGCCAGTCCGCCACAAAGAGCGTAACGAACACCAGCGTCGTTCAATGCTTTGATCAGGGCCACCAGTTCATCAATAAGATCCATGACTAAGACTCCGTCAGGAAGGCATCACAATCCAGATGTTCGCTGGACACTCGCCAACATTGACTGATTTCGTTTCCACGCCAGGTGACGCTGAGAACTCAATTCTGTCAGCCAGCGTTTCGCCACGGATGTAATCGCCCCATTCGGCGACCATGGCCTGAACGGTGTTGTCCTGCGAGTGATACTGTACTTTGATGCGATCCTGAATGTTCAGGTTGGCGTCCTTTCGAAGCTGTTGAACCTGTCGAACGAAGTCTCGGGACATGCCTTCGCGGAGCAGCTCCGGAGTCAGCACCGTGCTAATGGCGACCTGGATTCCCGCGTCGTCCGAACACACCCATTCGGCAGCTTGTTCGGTGCTGACGAGAACGTCATCCGGAGTCAGATAGACTTCTTGTCCGTCGAGCTGAACAGTCAGATTTTCGCCTCGACGCAACGGTGCCAGAACGGCATCACCGAGTTCCGGGAGTTTCGTTCGCAGAGCATTCAGCAACTTGCCGTACTTCGGGCCAAGCGTTTTTAGATTCGGCTTGTAGGCGTACTTGACCAGCGAATCGAGGTTGTCCTGACGAATCACTTTTTGAATGTTCAGCTCTTCACCGATTACGTCGCCCAGTTTATCAATCGCTGCAGATGTGTCTGCATTGGACGATGCAAACCGCAGTTCCGTCAGCGGCTGACGAACTCGCAGGTTGGATTCTTCTCGCAGCTTATGTCCCAGCCGCACAACCTTCTGAGCCGCCGCCATTCGCAGGTTGAGATCGGCATCAAGCAACGATGAGTCTACGGTTGGATAGTCGCTGAGATGAACGGACGCTGGAAGCGAGTGTTCAGTGTTCAATGTTCGGTGTTCAGTGGAAGCAGCAACACTACGATTTTCTGAACACTGAACACTGTCAACTGAACACTCCTGGCCCAGGGCCAGGTTCTGATACATCCGCTCTGTCAAAAACGGAATACATGGTGCCAGCAACCGGCACAGTGTCACAAGCACTTCGTACAGTGTCTCATACGCAGCATTCTTGTCAGCATCGCTGGCGTCCTTCGAACGCCAGAAGCGACGGCGGTTGCGGCGAATGTACCAATTGCTCAGATCATCAATGAACTGAGCCGCCGCCGCACAGAACGCCGGCGCGTTGTAGTTGGCCATTTCGCGATGGGCAACCTCGATCAGTGATTGCAGGTTGGACAGAATCCAGCGATCGATTTCGGGACGATTAAAGTAGCCGTCACTCTCTGAGTGACGAATGCCAGATGCGGGATCGTTCAAATTGCTACCAGGCTCGTTGCGGGACGATTTACCGGGGAGTTCATCACTCGGAGAGTGATGTCTACTTTGGGTGACTCGCCGGCGCAATTCATCACTCGGCACGAAACCGTCCGCAATCGCATAGTCCACGAAGAACTTGTAACAGTTCCACAGCGGGATCAGGATCTGGCGGCGAGTCTCATCGGCCGGGCTGCTCGTGACGGTTGCTGTCGGAACGCCTTCCTTCGTCTTGCTGATCGCACCTTCTGGGGTTTGAAGAGTCACCGGCTTGTCCGGATGTCGAGTTCCAAATCGCAGATCCTGAGCCGGGTTCTGAGCCAAATACATCCAGCGCATCGTATCCACGCCCAGCTGTTCGGCCGCTTCTTCGAACCAAATCGCCGTGCCGTCCGATTTGTGCATCGGCTTGCCCTGTTCGTTTGTTACAAGGCGATGCCCGAGCAGCGTGCGGAACGGTTTCTTGTCTTCCGCGTTGTCCGCTTCGTCGTAACGCATCATAGTCGATAGCGACAGCATCGAATAAAACCAGTTGCGGAACTGGCCGGGGAAACATTCGGTCACAAGATCGGCCGGATACCACTTCTGCCATTCTTCGCGGTTTGTGTTGTAACCCATCGTGCTGAACGGCACGATGCCCGCATCGAGCCACGGGTTGCCGACGTCCGGAACGCGACGCATCCGCTGGCCTAATTTGCCGGGCGTCTGGCTTTCAATGATGACGCCGTCGATCCACGGACGATGCGGCGTGTTACCTTCGAAATCGCCCCAGCCCTCGACGCTGCGTTCCTTGAGTTCCGCCAGCGAGCCGATGACTTCAAAATCTGCTGGATCGTCTTCGTTCACCCAGATCGGCAGGGCGAGTCCCCAGAAACGCTTCTTGGAAATCATCCAGTCGCTCATATTGGACAACCATTCGATCTCCCGTTCCTGCCCGTCGATGCTGTCTGGTAACCAGCGAATCTGACGAGTCACATCTTTGATCTCATCG
>JBDNHX010000194.1:0-8093 GCA_041688565.1 Planctomycetaceae bacterium | reverse complement strand
GTCGAATTGAATGGCGTGGTGGCGATTCGAGCCACAGACGACGAGAACCTGAATCCCGTCGAACTGGTGCTTGATGATTCGCGGCGCGACGGAAACGAACTCCGATTCCAAACCAACCGGACCTATCTGTCGCGAGCTGCCCAGTTGGGATTTCGCGACATTTATCTCCGCAACTCTGAAGCCCCGGCATTTTGTCGAGACCCGTCTCGAACCTACCTCTGGGCTCTGCTCAGCGAACACGGTGCCATCCCTGCAAACGATGAGATGCCCACGATCCATTCGAATCTGCCCACGTCCGATTCTTTCATTCCTCAAAATTCGTCAATCGAAAGGCCCACAGAACTCATGACCAACAATGCATCATCCAGCCAAACAACATCCGCCCGCAGTCAGTCGCCACGGAAACCCAACGGAGGTCCTACGCTGTCTGCGACCACCGCATCCACTGCTGAGGCCGCTTCGCAATGTGACGAAGAGTTAACACCCACGCTGCTGGCTCAGGCGGAGACCGTTCGAGAATCTCTCAGCCAGGCACTCACCGATGTCCGGGAACTCATCACCGCCATCAAACGCAACCAGAAACAGAACCGCCTTGTTGAATCCACATTGCGATCCCTGAAGCAGCTGGAACACATCGCCAGCTGAGTAAGTGCGATGAGTTCCGTTCCGATCATTCCAGGAACTAACATTCATCACCCAGGGTTCCGGTAGCCGTCAATCAACATTCCTCCCGCCGCGCCAGTACCGCTGAATCGGACTCACCACCCGATCCAGCCACTGGCACGGCCTCAGTATCTCCCCGGTTCGATTCACTTTTTTTTAGGTATCAGAGCATTTCAGAATGAAAAGCAGCGACAGAGTGAGTGTGGCATTTCGAGTATCTGGGTAAGATCTTCGAATGCTCAGAATCCGCAAAGAACAGCGAGCCGCATTGCTGAAAAATCCCGAGGGGGTTCCCTGTGAAGAAACAGACTCCGCTCGCACTTACGTTCTTGGGGAAGAGTCCGTTCATCTTCGAGCCATGCGGGCATTGAAACAATAAAAGCACTTCGATGCGTCCGCCGAGGCGTTGCCCAGATGGAAGCCGGCTCGGAAACACCTGTGGGGGAAGTCCGTCAGCAACTGGCGCGTGAATTGAGCCTTTCCGTCGAAGGCTCTGGAATTATCGCGTCGTCATTCATGATGTGCGAGATCCGCCAGAGGTACAGACTTGTACGCCCGACTGCTGTCGCAACCTGGTAATTTGCCGAGAGTTTCGGATACCGCGGCTTCCAAGTCTTTTTACGTTCGGCGACCGTCGCTATTCGCGTCGTAGAAAAATGGCCCACAATTGCAGTGGCAAAACAGAGTGCTCACGAGGGTCAGGCTTTCGGCATAATTCTAACGCCCGCTTGCAGTCAGACATCAGACTCGAAGGTAGAACGTCACTCACGACATCTTCAGGCAGTCCAAATGTCCGTTATGCATAACGGACAGACCAGAGAGAAATTGCCGCTAGAATTAACACCTCGAAGCGGTGAGACAAACTGGGGAACGTCCCTCTACTCACTCTGAGCCCATGTCACCGGGGAAGCCGTAGTTTGACTAAGCAGGCTGATGCGTCCGTGTGAGGTTGTGATGCCATGCGTGCAATATGGACATGAAAATGACTGATGGGTCTACGAGCCTTCAGAACACAAAGCTCTTGGCGAGGCCATGCTCGGCAGATCTGTACCAAAGGCTTGGGAACTGATCCGACCGCTCCTCAGGTTAAGCACAGAAACATGCCTGTTCTGTCCGCGAGAGGCAGAAGCAACCTCATGCGATCCGCAGGGCTGCTCGAAGACCGTCAATGAGGCCCTCCATGGAAATAGGGAGCCACAGACTCAGTCCCAGAGTCAAAAAGCGGCAGCAATACGATGTGTGGATTCAAACCGGCGTGCGATCAAAATGCGCGATGGCCAGAGTGAATAAATGGTGTGTTCGACATGAACAGCCGAAAATCCCCACTTGGTTGCCGTTTCAGTTGCGTCACACTCGCGCGACAGAGTTAAATGAGTTGGCTGCAATTGAAGCGGCAGCAGTCCATTTATACCACGCGCATGCGGATGTGATCAAAGTCTACGAGGAACGGAATCTCAAGCGGGCGAACGACGTTGCCCGGAAGGCGGGGTAGTCATGGAGTAACTGAATCAAAGTAATTGATTTGATGAACCGGGTGATTCGACTGATCTTTGGCGGGCACCCGAGTCGGAGGCGCATGAATGAGTACAGACCGTCCCGCGAACTCGCAAGACGAACAACGGTTTGACAGGCAGACACTAAGAGTAGCAATCAAGCCAACTGATGAGTTCTCACCGATTCAGGCGGCATGGCTACTTGGTCGCCTCTGCAACGAAACTCGGCATCGGTTTCAGTTTGCTTGGATTCAATTTCGTGACAATGAACCGGAACGCACTGCCCAGTTTTGGTCTGACATTCGTCGCCTTGCACAAGAGGTCACGAACCACACCGCACAGTCCGAAGTCGCAAATTTCATTCAGCGAACAAGAGCAAGTTGGGAGTGCAGCTTCACCAGTGAATGGCATTCTGAGGAACTTTACTCGGCAAATTGCGAGTTGCGACTGAATCTGGCGCATGGAACGCTGCTACCAAATCCGGTGAATGAAATCACATTAATAGTTCAAACAGTCACGTGCCCCACACGTCTTCTGAGTGACTTTTGTGCGGATATTGGTAGGCACCTTTCTCGCGAATTCAATTCGGCGTTTCAACTCGGAAATCTCGCCGACCAGATTATTCATCCGCCCATCAGCGAACGGTCCGTACGAGTCGGTCAGAGTCCAGGCGAAGAGACGGCTAACAGTACTGAAGTAGTACCAGTAGACAACGAGCGGGCACCGCTACCGTTTTCGATGAATTGTTGTGATAATACTACACAACCGTCAATTGAAAGCAGGTTGAACATTAGCGAACGATGGCCCGACTATGAGCTTCTTCGGGACATCCAGCACAGCCTTGCACATTACTGTCGCCTTATACGCATTGAATATCCCTGGTTTGCGTCGCAATGGACAGTCAACACGAGCAAAGCAACGATCCTTGACGACCTGCAAGCTCTGACTTCCGACGGCGAGCTGGACGACGGCGATTCTGGCGACCAGCCTACGGTGACGCGACTGACGAGGCGCGGCCAAAACCAGTGTAGAAGTTTATCGTTGTCTATCGACTTAAATCGAGGCAATGTAGATCGCACTGGACACCCGACACCAATTCCCTTTCCGCCGCGACTCTTGCGTTTGTTAGTCCACTTTCTAAATCGTCATGGCGAGCCGTTTACGGCTCAATGGATAGGTGAAAACTGGCGATTCTTCTCTCCTCGAACGCAACCGATTCCCCGGGATTCTGTGTACTCACAGATTAACCGCATCAACGATTTACTGAGCGCCATCGACCTTTGTCTCGCTGTAGAATCAAATGGCTACGTCCTCCGTGACTTGAGAAGCAGTACCTAGAACTTTTCATCCGCTTGTGATGACTCTGGCCAGCACCCGTGCAGTGTTGTATCTGCTGATTCGTCCGGGCAATCGTCCATCTCATGAAGAAGCCTTCGTGTAGTGCGATCGAGCGATTGCCCGTGTCGTAACGCAGGCTTTCGCCGCACCGCTTCACTCCACCATCAACAAATGAGCCTACATGGTGATGGCAACGCTGGCGTGGAACCTGATGTGCTGGTTCGCTTTGTCTCCGGAGGAGTCCGGTCCACCTAAAATCGAAGTCAAACGCAAGGCCAAGAAACACCGATTGCTGCGAATGGACTTCGGTACGTTTCGACAGGCGATGATTATTGATTCCGACGCCGATCATCCGCAGTGCACGCCGCATGGTCTATCGTTTGTTGGCGTAGTCACCATCTCCTGAAATCTTGCTCCGCCTGCACGACAGTCTGAGTCAGCACTTGCTGACCTTTGCCCGAAGAACCACGAAGCCGAAGTCAGGATGCTTCGGTACCACCTTTCACCACCATGCTCCGAAAACCAACAACAACGAGTGATCTGGATTCTGAAATATTGAACCGCACTCGTGGCTGGCCGTCGACGGCTGCGCGGCCAAAACTATGATTTTGATTGATTCGGATCCGTTCGTTTAAGACCTATACAAAGACCTAACCATCTCCTAGGCGAATGGATAGGCGTGCGTCGCGTAGCCTTCCCCGGCAATGATTTGATCTGTTTTGCACGGGAATGACATGACTATCGACGGTATCCGAGAAGACCTTATCAGCTTTCTGCAGTTGGCAGCTCCTCAGCCCCTCGCCGAGGAAACGCACCGCGCTCGCACTGCACCCTTCCGCATCTCGTGATCGTCAGTCGGATCCTAGACGGACTCATCGTTAGCAAATACGTCAAATAACGCACCAAGAAATGTCGCAGGCCCGACAGCTAATATCTGTCGAGCCTGCACTGGCTAAAATCGAAAGGCTCAACCAATGACAAGTACAAGAAATCCCAACAGCGTTTCAAACACAGATTCGTCCGAATCACGGGGCGGCGATTTGCGCAATCCACACGCACTTGAAATTCAGGCGGCCAATCAGCGCTTGCCGGTCCCCGCTTCATGCGTTCGTGATTATGAGCAGCAGACGTCGCTGATCAGTCAATTTGAAGGTCAGCAAAACCTCGTTTTCAATCTTAGCGGAATTCTCAGCTGCTCGACTGCTGATCGGCAAAACTATTTGTTGTTCTGCCAGAGACTCTTAAGCGAGTTCAACGACATCAGGTTTGTCGGCCCTGCGAGCCCCGATTCGTCAACCGACCTATTAGAAGTCTTGATAGCGTCCATCGCACCTAAAGAAAACCCTGACATGCTCGAAGGGGCTATCAATGGTGCCGCAGAGGTTGCGGCCTTGATGTATCCGAGATCCATCCTCGCGGCCTGCAATCGAATCATACAGGCCATCCGGGCAAACAACCTGACAGGTTACCGAATTGATGTCCTCGTCAGGTACGCAAAGGAGTTCATCGACTCGACACACGACGTTGGCGACTCCACCTCGTCGCTTGCGGAACTATGGCCCGGCCTCACCAGTGCGGGCGACATGATATTCCCGGCAGGATGGACGCAAGGTGACGACTGGATTCTGCGGAGCGGCGGCGATGTTACCCAAAAGTTCCATGCTTGGATCGCAATCACCAGACGTTTAAGCGATGCCGGCGGGGAAACAAGCCAATTGGAGCTGACATGGTGCCGGTCTGGACGATGGCGGCGAAGAATTTTTTCACGAGGTGAACTGGCGTCCGCTCGCACCATCGTTGGGCTTGCTGACTACGACATCCCGGTAAATTCGAATAACGCAGCCGACCTAATCGATTACCTGGATGCATTTGAGTCGCAGAATCTGAACCTGATCCCCGAAGCGATGGTGAGCAACCGAATGGGTTGGATCGGGGAGCGTGGTGTCGATGGTTTCCTGGTCGGACGACGGCTCGTCAACCAGCTTCAGTCTGCGGACACGCACATGGATGGAGTTCAGCAGCCTGTTGAGTTTCGAGGTTCCGACCAGGGCGACGAGCAGCTCGCGGATTCATTGCGGCCAAGCGGGGATTTCGACAAGTGGAGGGAGCTCGTTAGTTTGCTTCGCACTTTTCCGCGCGTGCTCCTCGCAGTCTACGCGAGTTTCATCCCTCCGCTGTTGATGATCCTTAATTCTCGCAGTTTCATCCTGAGTTTCGCCGGGCCCACGTCGGGCGGAAAAACGACAACCTTAGGGTGTGCTGCCGCGACTTGGGGTTGCCCAGATCAGCAGATGCCAGGATCGCTCATGATGACGTGGGACACGACCCGCGTAGGGATAGAAAGGTCGATGCGAGTTCTGGATGGCATCCCGATTATTATTGACGATACGAAGCAGGCGCGAAAGCCAGAGGATGTTGCACAAACTGTCTATGACGTCACAGGGGGGCGAGGAAGGACAAGAGGGAGTGAACGGGGGCTTGCGGCGACAGGAACATGGCGAACGGTGATGATCACTAGCGGCGAGCAACCGATGACGAGCTTCTCCACTGATGGTGGGACACGAGCACGAATCCTCGAAGTCTGGAACTCTCCGTTCGGGCAAACGTATGAGGAGATGGCGACGTTCGTCACAATATTGCGGGAAGATTTTTCTCAGAATTACGGCCATGCGGGGCCGCGTTTTGTGTCTTTCTTGATTTCAAATCGACCACGATGGAATGAATGGCGAGAGCAGTTTCACGAAAGCCGGGCTGCCTACCAGCGCCTCGCGGGAAATAACAACGTGGCATCCCGGATGGCTGAACACCTTGCGGCGATCGAAGTGGGGGCCCGACTGGTGCATGAAGCAATTCAACTATCGTGGGAATACGAAGAGACAGTCCGTGATCAGTGGCCGGAACTAATCCGAGAGACCGCAGAAGCGGACATGGCAGCAGTTGGGATGCGGTTGTTGCTGAATTTCTGCGCGACCCAGCGCCATCGGTTCGACGGTGGCGAGACTGTACTGAGCTCCACAGGACCCCCCGCCCTTGGTGGCTATGTGGGGCGATGGAGTCACATAGCCACGGCCAGTGAACCACACGAGTGCCGGGTGATCTACGTGCAAACTGTCAATGATTTGCTATCGAAGGAGGGATATGAGCCACAATCGATGAAACGCAATTGGCGCGATCGTGGATGGACCATAACCAACCCGGGTAAAACAACCTTGAAGATTCGCCTGAGGGATGTCATGGCTGACGTCATCGCAATCCCATTTCGGGTCATCGAAGAACGAATGGGGCACGAAGTCCCCCAAACTCCTCCACAACCGAGAGGAATCATAGTCGGCAGCGTGGTACCGAGAAACAGCGAACAAGTCGAGAACACGCCTAACCCATAGCGTCCAAAGGGGTTAGCAGCACAAGAATGCACATTGTTCTCTGTTCTCGATCGACGAATGCCCCTTCCTCTATTTGTCATCCGCCAGCATATGCATTGTTTTGATTTCGGGACGATCCCGATGGCCTAACCCTGCACCATCGAGAACGGAGAACAATGCCTACAGTTTAGGCGTAACCTCTTGCCATCAAAGTACCTTACATCGTTCTCTGTCTGTTTGCCTGCCCAAGAACAAAGGAGCACAAAATGACCATACAGACGATCTCTCTCTGGGACGCCGCACGTTGCTACGTCGCAGCATCACTCTCAGTGATTCCAATCGATGCCAGGCCCACGAAGAAGCCGGCGTATAACCTACTTCCCGTCACTGGAGCTTGGCCAGATGGGAGACCACGTCGCGGTTGGAAGCCATTCGAAACTCGCCGAGCAACCGAGCAAGAACTGCAAAGTTGGTTCAATTCGTGGGGCAACGGTTGCGGTATCGCCGTGGTATGCGGCGCTATCTCCGGCGGGCTTGAGCTCCTGGATATCGATTCCGAGGAATATGTGGTTCCATGGCTGGAACTAGTTCAACATCGGGCTCCCGGCCTGATTGATCGTTTGGTACAGGTGCGGACACCGCGTCCCGGCCTCCATGCTTACTATCGGTGTTCCTCGATCGGGAGAAACGAAAAGCTGGCGCAAAAGATTGTGATCAATCAGGCGACGGAAAAATGCGAAACAAAGACGATCATAGAAACTCGGGGCGAAGGTGGATATGCCCTGATCCCCCCCACGCCAAGCCATTGCCATCCAACCGGTCGCGTTTACCAATACTGCACTACCCGAACGCTCGTGGACGTTCAGGAGATCTCGGTGCAGGAACGCGACCTTCTGTTCGAGATTTCTCGTTCGTTCAATGCCGTGCCTCGTCGTCAGCCTGCTCCTACACGCACTGTAACACCTCAGCGTCCATTAGATCCCAGGAATCCCGGCGATGATTTCAATGCGCGTGCAGATTGGACGGAACTCCTGGGGCGACACGGATGGTCATTTTCTAACCTCGGTCCTGACGGTATGGAACACTGGACACGTCCGGGAAAAGTTGACGGGACCAGCGCTACACTGAACTTTGAAGGGAATGGATTGTTTCACGTCTTTTCGTCAAACGCTGAGCCGCTGGAACAGAACCGGTCGTACTCGAAGTTCCGTTTTTTCGTGGTCATGGAATGTGGGGG
>JBDNHX010000193.1:0-8816 GCA_041688565.1 Planctomycetaceae bacterium | reverse complement strand
TGGCAGAAGACACCTGGGGGCTGAACTCAGGCGTCGTTGGCGAAGACGCGTTTCTCGAACAGGCCTGGGCGATTCATCGTGAACGTGAAAGCATGCTCTTTGATTGTCTGCGCCGCATGCAGCGCGGTCTGACTGTCTGCGTGTTCGACGGGCCCGATCGAATTCAGCACATGTTCTGGCGTCACGGTGTTCCCGATCATCCAGCCAATCAGGGCCGCGATGTTGACAAGCATCGTCACGTGATCGACGACATGTATGAACGAATGGATGAACTTGTCGGCCGCGTGGAAAAGGAACTGAAAAGCGGCGATTATTTGTTTGTGCTGTCAGATCACGGCTTCTGTGACTTCAGTCGAGGCGTCAATCTGAATGTCTGGTTGCGCGACAACGGCTACCTGACACTGCAGGACTCCACTGAGTCCGGCGAATACTTTGCGGGCGTCGACTGGTCGCGAACAAAAGCGTACTCCTTTGGACTGACCGGAATTTACATCAATCAGGCGGGCCGCGAGGCAAAGGGAATTGTTTCGGCCGGCGAGGGGCCCTCGCTTCGCCAGGAACTTGTCGACAAGTTGACCAATCTGCAGGACCCCGACAGAAAATGCCGGGCTGTACACAAGGTGCATAACTGCCACAACGAATACACTGGGCCTTACGTACCAAATGGGCCGGATGTGATCGTTGGCTACGAAAAGGGATATCGGGCATCGTGGGAAAACGCCGTCGGGCAATGCGCGGGGCCACTTTTTCGAGACAACGATCGACCGTGGAGCGGCGATCATTGCGTGGACCCGGCTCTCGTCCCCGGGCTGCTGCTGATCAACCGTAAACTGCCCGGCAACGTCTCCCCTTCGATTCTGGACTTCGCGCCCACCATTCTGAAACTGTTCGGCGTACCACTTGCAAAGTACTTTGACGGACAACCGTGGGATCTCACAGAGCCCAGTGTTCCGTCGGCCGTGACTTCGTCGCCGGAGACCACAAGTAAGGATCGCTCGGTGAATAAGTAGGACAGGCTTCCAGCCTGTCTTCTGCAAACAGACAGGCTGGAAGCCTGTCCTACGATCCCCCAAACGCCAAATGTTCTCATGAACTCGTCCTTCTGAAAACCAGGTTCAGCCGTGAAAGACAATCCGCCAGCCTTCACACGCCGTGCATTTTTGCAGACCGCTGGTGCGTTCGCAGTTGCTTCGGGTTGCGCTGGAAAGACCACCGGGATTCCGTCGAGCGACACAGAACGTGTGATGGTGCTTGGTGTCGACGGCATGGATCACAGCCTGGTAAAACAGTTTATCGCTGAAGGCCGACTGCCGAACTGCAAACGCCTGATGGAGATGGGATCGTTCAGTCCGCTGGCGACCAGCAACCCGCCGCAAAGCCCTGTGGCATGGTCCAATTTTATCTCGGGGACAAATCCTGGTGGCCACGGGATCTTTGACTTTATCGCTCGCGATCCCGAGACCATGTTGCCCTATCAGTCCATTAGTCGTGTGGTGCGTGGAGGCAAACCGATTTCGATTGGCAATTTTCTGCTGCCAACTTCGGCAGGAGAAATTCAGAGCCTGCGACACGGGGCCACGCTGTGGAATGAACTGGAACAGCACGGTGTTCCCTGCACGGTCTTTCGAGTCCCCGCCAATTTTCCTCCGACAGAGGGAGAAGCCAATACTCTGGCCGGAATGGGAACGCCCGATTTGCAAGGCGGCTACGGAACGTTCACCTGGTTCACGGATGAGATCAAGGAACGAACTCGCGATGTTTCCGGCGGGCGCATTGAACGAGTTCCCATGCGCAATCATGTCATGGAATGCAAATTGCGTGGCCCCGTGAATGAGTTCTCTGCCAAACAGGAACAGAGCGAAATTCCGCTGACCATTCATCGAGGTCCCGATCAGTCTGTGATTCGGATTGTGGTTCAGGATCAGACGCTGATCCTGAAAGAAAAAGAATGGAGCGACTGGGTCGTTGTCAGTTTTCCGCTCATTCCGCACGTCGTCGAAGCTTCAGGAATCTGTCGTTTCTATTTGAAGAGCGTGCATCGTCCGTACGGGCTGTATGTGTCGACGATGAATATCGATCCGAAAAACCCATCTCTGCCTTTATCAACGCCGCCTGATTATTCAAAACATCTTGTGAAGGAACTTGGCTACTACTACACGCAGGGCATGGTCGAAGACACACACGCCCTGTCGGCGAAAGTACTGGATGCGAGCGAGTATCGGCAGCAGGCCATGTTTGTGCATGACGAACGCATGCGTTTCTTTGAACACGAACTGGCACGTTTCCAGAATGGTTTTCTGTTCTTCTATTTTTCCACGCTCGATTTAAGTTCGCACGTCTTCTGGCGGACGATCGATAAGGGGCATCCAAAGTATTCTGAAGAGCTGGCAGCTGCTGAGGGCGACTTTATCCGCTCACTGTATGAGAAAGTCGATCACGCGATTGGTCTGGCACTGGATAAGCTGGATGACAAGACATGGCTGATCGTCATGTCGGATCATGGGTTCACTTCGTTCCGACGGCAGTTCAATCTCAATTCGTGGCTGCTCGAAAACGGTCTGCTGCGAACTCTCAGTGCGCCGGTTCGCGCCGGTTCGACCAACTTTCACGATGTCGACTGGAACAAAACCCGAGCATTCGGACTCGGCCTGAACGGACTGTATATCAATCGCAAAGGTCGCGAAAAATATGGCTTCGTCGACGCTGCGGAGGCCGATGAGCTGGAGCAGGAACTCATTCGCAAGCTGGTGGAAATTCGCGATCCCGAAAATGGCGAACAGGTAATCACAAACGTCTTCCGAGCATCAGAAATTTATTCCGGCCCACATGTGGGACTCGCGCCCGATCTTATTGTTGGCTACAATCGCCATTATCGTGCGTCGTGGGAAACGATTCTTGGTGGTTTCCCCCGGCAGTTGGTGCTGGACAATTCGGATGTATGGAGCGGTGATCATTGCGTTGATCCGCAGTTTGTACCCGGCGTGCTGCTCAGCAGTCGCCCACTAACTACCGCGGCGCCTCGGCTTGAAGATCTGGCCCCTACCATTCTGACGGCCTTTGGTGCTGCGGTTCCGGAATCGATGACAGGATCAGTATTGAAATAGACACTCTGCAAGTTTTTTAAGAACACATGGCTTCTTCCTGAGATCCTTTATGTTTGAACCCAAAATCAAAATCGAACGCAATCTCTATGAAACTTTGAAACGCGCTGCCCAAATTGCCGGCTACAGTTCGGTTGACGAATTCATCACACACATCCTGGAGAAAACGGCGGCCGAAGTGCAGGAGGCGCAGTCCGAGGAGGAAGTGCGGAAACGGCTTCAGGGACTGGGATACATTGAATGATTGAGATTCTGAATCGAACAATGACGGCGCTGTTTGATGGGCTGATGCGACCGTGGACGACGCAGTCTCCATGGCCCGCGATGTTCGTTTCGTCGTTGGTAACAGCCGCTGTGCTTGTGTTCCTGTTTCGCATTTCCAGCAACGCGGAGGCGATCCGTCAGTCTCGCAACAGGCTGCTCGCCCGGACACTGGAATTGCTGATGTTTCAGCATGATCTGCGAATCAGCTTATCGGCGTGCGGCAGGATTCTGTGGGCCAACGCGATTTACGTTTATCAATTTTTGCGACCGATGGCTGTGGGCGCGATTCCACTAATTTTGATTTTTGCTCAGCTGGAATCCTGGTTTCAGTGGCGGCCGCTGCATGTTGGCGAGCACACGGTGTTGACGGTCGAACTTGACGCCGACTATCCGGTCCTGCAGACGCCGGCCGAGCTTTCGCTGTCGGATGGCTTTCAGCTGGATTCGCCCGTCGTACGAATTCCGTCGACCAATCAGATGGCGTGGCGAATCGTCGCTTCCCAGACAGGTTTCGGCTGGATCGACGTGAAGATCGGTGATGTCACCGAACGAAAAACGATTGTGAGTGGGAATCAACTGACGCGACTGTCGCCCCAGCGTCAGACGGCCGGACAATTGTCTGGCCTGCTGTCGCCGTCGGAGAAGTCTCTTGCATTATCGAGCCCGGTTCGAAAAATACAGGTCACTTATCCATCGCGCGAGATGTCACTGGGCAAGAAGGAAGTTTCCTGGATCCTTGCGTCCATTGGACTCATGATGCTGTTAAGTCTTGTGCTGGGTCGAATCTTCGGCATCCGTCTGGCATGATTCTGTCTGGTAAAAACGGGAAAGAACGATGATCACAGTCGTGTCCGGCCTGCCTCGTTCAGGAACATCGCTGGTGATGCAGATGTTGGCAGCGGGAGGCCATCCCATCCTGTGTGACGATCTGCGTGCCGCCGACGCCGACAATCCCCGTGGTTATCTGGAATTCGCGCCCGTGAAATCACTGGAACGCGATGCCACATGGTTGCCTCAGGCCGAAGGCAAAGCGGTGAAAATTATTTCCTTTCTGCTTCCAAAACTGCCATCCAATTTTGAGTACCGAGTCATCGTCCTTCGCCGGGATCTTTCGGAAGTTCTGCGATCTCAGGAAACGATGCTGCAGCGGCGCGGTCAACCGCCAGGCCCGGACGCTGGTTTAATGGCCAGTCATTTTGGAAAACATCTGCACTCGGTCGACGAGTGGTTGAGTCGGCAGAAGCATATTGAGGTCCTGAACTGTCCTTATGGCGAACTCGTTCAAAGTACGACGAAGACCGCCGAATCGATTCGAGATTTTCTGTCGCTTGAACTGGATGTCTCCCGGATGGCTGCTGCTGTTGATCCTGCCCTCTATCGCCAGCGATTTCACGCGTGAAAAATCGGTCGCTTGATGAAGCCATTCGATGGTTGATTGTCATTGAATCGGCCATCAACAGTTTGGTCAGGATGCTGAGCGTAATCCGCTTGCCAGGGAGTCGGAATCCTTCGACATTCCACTGCGTCAACTCAATGTTGGCACAGGTGGCAAACGCACGCACCGCATTCTTTTCTCAATTCACGATGATCGAGTTGTCGTGTATGCCGTTCGGCATCTTGCTCAGCGAGACATTACTCCGGATGATCTTAATTGAACAGATCCAATGCTCGAATCGTTCATCATCTCTCAGCCGACTGGAGTGCTGTGAGTGCATTCCGAGCCGCTGTATTGCTGGGGTTAATACGCAGGACTTCCGCGTAATGCCGCATGGCAAGTTCAAAACGCATTTGGCGTTGAAAGATCTCACCCATATAGAGATGGCCATTTTCGGAATCGGGCTGCACTTCGAGCAGGCGCTGAAAATGTTTGCTGGATTTTTCAAGGTCACGCAGCTTGAGATAGGCAAAGCCGGCGACGTCATGTGCCGCGCCTGAATTAGGATCGATTTCGAGTGCCGATTCACACCATTCAGCTGCTTGTTCGAATTTCCCCAATTGTAAGTAACAGATTCCCAGGTTGAGCCGAGCCCTGAGGAAATTGGGGACCTCGCCTGCCAGTGGCTCCAGAATTACGATGGCTTCGTCAAACAACTCTTTTTCCAGGAGTTCGGTTGCCCGCTGAAGGCGATTCAGAAAGCCAATCATATCTTTGATATCCGGTAACAGCTCACCAGCGTTCGTGGTGTCCGACGCTGCAGCGGCCCCGCCCGCATAGCCGAGGCTGTGCAGGGCGCGTTCTTCGCTTTTGGACAAGGAAACCTGGCTGCCGCTTCTGCGTTCCAGCGAACTTTCGAAAGCTGCCAGCTCGCCATCGAGCTCGATCAACATATCCGGCTCTTTTTCTGCCAGGTTGACGAGCTCTTTGGGGTCGGCCAGCAAGTCATACAATTCCGGTTTGGTCGTCCGCACATATCGCCAGCGCTCTGTGGTCAGACCCTTCAGAGGCGACCAGAAGGCCTGCAGATAGGGTTCCTCTGTCTGGGAGTAACAGACCTGAGGTGCTATCTCTCTTCCTTTCCGTGCGGAAAGGAGACTGAGTGGAGATTGCTTTGGCGAAGGAGTGATGCCAGCCGCTTCCAGCAGTGTCGGGAAGAGATTGACAGTGGACACAGGGGCCTGAACTCTAAAGCCAGGCGAAGCCTGTTTTGGATCAGCAATAATCAGCGGCACGCGCAGAGTCGAATCATGAAGCATATAGCCATGTGTCTCTTCACCATGCTCTCCGAGACTTTCACCATGGTCACCGACAACGACGATCATTGTATTATCGCTTAATCCCAAGGACTTCAGTTTTTTCAGAAGTCTGCCGATCAGCAGATCGACATAGGCCAGCTCGCCGTCATATTTCTGATCTGCAAACTGGCTGCCAAATTCGTCGGGATGATCGAGATAAGGATCGTGGGGATCATAAAGATGGACCCAGCAGAAGAACGGTGATGTGGAGTCCTTCTTTGTTCGACGGTCCAGCCAGTCAGTCGCGGAATCGATCACATATCGGCCGTCGCGATACTGGTGAAGGACATCAATATCTGACGCGGCTTTGGAAAGATCATCGTCAAAAACCTTGAATCCCTGTTGAAAACCAAACTTCCTCTGCAGTACGAACGCCGCAACGAACGCTGCCGTATCGTAACCCTCATTCGATAGTCGCTCGGCCAGAGTCGGAAGGCTGGCATCAAGCGCAATCTGCCCGTTTGTAAACACCCCATGTTCTGGCGGCCATAATCCTGTGAATATGGACGCATGGGACGGTGACGTCATTGGGGCGGGAGCGTAGGCGCGTTCGAACAGCACTCCGCGATTTGCCAGCAGATCCAGATTTGGAGTCTTTGCCGGATTGTATCCATAACAGCCGAGTCGATCCGCGCGAGTCGTATCCAGCGTGATCAGCAACACATTGACTGGTGCGGAGCTCCGAAACCAGAAGTAGCCAACGATTGCAATGACACTAATCACCAAGGCACTGATCACAGAGTATCGTGGGGCGATTCGCAAGATAGATCCTGAAGCATGCACCATGGGAGGCCGTGTTTTCTACAAGCGATTCGAATCGGGACGGAAATTGTCAACCTCAGCCCTACAGTCCCGAAAACCTCAGAAAAAAAACTTTGAAAAATCAGCCTGCTCCCTCATCCGCCAGCGGAAACTCTTCTGGCTGACGCACTAAGTCACGGTGTTACAGCAGGAGGCAGAATCGATCCTTCGCAGCGAACGCCGTCAAACAAAAAAACCAGCACTATTCGGGGACTCAGTCTCATGACTTTAGTCACCCAAACAGTCTGGTTTATGAAAGCCAGTCTTCGAAACGTGCAGAACAAAGTATTTGACGAAAAAACAATACTTCCGCTGCGATACAAAGTGAGCGCTACTTCTTTAGAGCAAAGTCAATCGGAGGGCCTCCGGCTTTTACTTCGGCCAGCTGGACTGAACTTGCGGGATTTGAATACTTTAGTGGCAATTCTTCACGAGCACCAAAGGTCGCCGGTCCGCTGGAATTCGTCGGGTCGGGTGTCCACACAGATCCGTCCGCCTTTACCATGCGACTGAATGCCACTCTGTATTTACCAGGAATCACACCCGTGACAGTTTCTCCCTTACCGTTGCGACTCGACAAAGAGTACTTTCCGGACGCATCGGTAGACCCACTTCCTCCCTGGCCCGTTGTACTGGCATCTGGAATATAGAGCACTTGAGCATCTGTCAGCGGCTTCCCATCAAATGTGACAGTTCCTTCGCAAGGAACAGTATCTGGCCAATTTGGCTCAACAACTCCTTCACCGCACCCCGTGAATAACACCAAAAGAGCGGCAGAAGAAATCAGCCGATGAAGACTACCTTTTAGCATTGCGTCGCCTCAGATTCCTTTTAAACATACCCAACAAAATCAACTAGACAAGCACTCCTGCCACACAGGACGATTCGAAATCATCCTGTGTGACATCCAAGTAAACGTGGACTAAAACTCGCCCAAAGTCTGCCCGTCCGAAATTTTGGCCAGCCGGTTCTGAGTCGTTCCATCAACGTTTTCACTGATGAATCGCACTGATCCGTCGCCGAGCACCGCCTGAACACCACCAGTATGCAAGCTGCCCGCAGTCATCCACTGGCCGAGTCTGCCCGGCAGAAAGGTGGCAGGATTGCCGTAATAATCCCACTGATTAATACGGTACCAGTCACGAGTAAAGTCGATACCACCATTCACGTGACATGTATACGACCAACCACCGATCTGTCCGTTGTACTTTTCGCGAGTCTGCTCAACCATCAACACTGAGTTGGAAAGACCATCAGTGAAGTCCTTGAAGTTTGTTTTTCGATCTTCACCAAAAGCTCGCTGCTCCTGAATTGAAATTGCATTCCAGTAATGATTGTAATAGTACGCAGCATAGTGAGAACTGAACTGATAACTTGAACGATACCCACCTTCATTTGTCGTACTGATCGAGTAATACTTATCCTTCCCGGGGTAGTTTGGCTTCCCGTTATCCGATGGACAGGTCAAGGCGGCGAGAGGTGTCTTCGAAATTGCCGCGTTCACGTCTGCACTTCCCTGCATCGTAGCCGCAGTATACAGGCCATAAACCCACGACGCGCTGGCTGCATTGTTGAAACTCCACGCCGAATACATTGTGGACTGCTCAATGTATGGCAGTAGAAGCACAAAGCCACTGAGGTTTTGAAATCGTGGGATTGCTGCAGTGGCGGAACCACCGTTGAAATAGTCTACTCCACCAACACCCATGGCGATCGCACTTGGTGGCAGCGTTGAGAACGTGTCGTGATAGTTGTGAAGAGCAATCCCCAACTGCTTCAGGTTGTTTTTGCACTGTGTCCTGCGAGCTGCCTCGCGAGCTTGCTGCACTGCTGGCAACAGCAACGCAATCAAAATGGCAATGATCGCAATCACCACCAAAAGCTCAATCAAAGTAAAACCGAGACGACGAGCCTTCA
>JBDNHX010000192.1:0-29110 GCA_041688565.1 Planctomycetaceae bacterium | reverse complement strand
CTTTTTCTTGGGTTCCGGAAAAAACTTCGGGCCGATGACTGTCGTCCAGAGGTACAAAAATGCCAGGGACGTCAGCAGAAAAGAAAAGAGTCTGCGATTTTCCATAAGGTCAGATCGCGAGAAGTCTCGCGAATTCCATCAAAATGCGGTCAGAAAGCATGCCAACGAGCCCTTTGAGGCACTACTGGTCGGCTCAAAACAAGCGGCGAAAGATAACCGATGCGAACGCACGCGTGTATTGTCGGATCTTGAGAAGTCCGTTTTCGCGCGAGTTTTCATCCGCACTGGAGTTTGGGAAAGCTGTACGGCCGGATGCTCGGTTCGCAATTCGAAATTCACAGTTTCAGGTTCAATCCGAGCCAAATTGTCCCGTTTGAGCCTCGCGGCACCGGCAATGCCGATCGATTGTTCGGGAATTGCTTAGCCCAGTTTACCGGAAACAATTGGGTTTCTCCATCGGATAGGCATTTCGTCGACGCTCAATGAGTGAAACGGGATTCCCAGGTCTTTCTTTCGGCAGAACCCACGCCTGGCCGAGGCTGCTGTTTCGTTCGCTGGCTGTTCCCCATTGTTGGCGATAAAGTCGCCGAATGAAGGCCGTGTTGTTTTGTTCTAACAGAAAGTTCCGTCGTGCTGCCTGTCCGCCTGACTTCCTGTGTCTTCCTCGTGGGACAGTTCTGTTTTGCTGCCTTGTCTGCGAACGCCGAAGGCCCTTATGCGACAATTGCTCCTGTTCCGGCGGCCTACGTAGCTGGGTTTGAAAGTATTCGTGAGTCGGAATCGGAAGAACTGCTGCAGACACTTGTTGAAGGTGAAATGTCAGGTCGCGGTACTGGCCAGGAAGGATACATTCGAGCGGCTCGCTGGTTTGCATCAAAACTGGAGTCTTTTGGTTTCCGGCCTGGCGGACCAGACGGGTCGTGGTTTCAGAATGTGCCGTTTATCAGAATGGCGACTCAGCCGGATGCGTGTGGTTTTCGCGTCAACAATGAAGACTGTATTCCCGGTCAGACGCTTGGAATCAGTGACTATGCTGGTACGTTTGATGCGTCGTTACCGGTGACGTTCGCAAGGCTGACCAGCACGCGGCCGGAAATTGTCGATGGCCAGTTTTCCGGACGATTGCTGGTGCTGCAGGCCGAAGGGCGACCGAGCTGGAACGACGCCTTTGTGCTGAAGGGAAAGCCGGCCTGTCTGTTGATTGTCGCTGCCGAAGGTAGAGTTAAAAATGAGGCGGTGAATCAGTCAGAGCAGACTCCCAGCTCTGTTGCTGTGGCCCTTGTCACGACCGCTGCGGCCAATGTCCTGGCCGGAAAATGTGGAGCTCGTGCGGATTTTTTTACGGACGGAAATCCAGAAGAAAATCTGATCGTCAGCTCGACTCAGATCGTCCACAGTCGTCTGAAGATTGATCGTGAAGCGATCGACGTTCCGAATGTTGTCGGCTGGTATCCGGGATCCGATGAAACTGTGCGAGATGAATACGTCTGCGTTGGCGCACATCTGGATCATCTGGGTGTTCAACGGGGTGAGTTGTTCCCAGGGGCAGACGACAACGGTTCCGGTTCCGCGGCGATCCTGCAGGTTGCCAAAGCGATTCATACGAATCCCGTGAAACCCAGACGCAGCGTTCTGTTGATGGCGTTCTGTGCAGAAGAACGCGGGTTGCTTGGCTCAAAGTACTATGCTGCCAATCCAATAAAGCCGCTGAACGATATGATCTGCATGTTGAATATTGATATGATCGGTCGAAACGAAGAAAGCCCTTCAGAGCCAGCTTCTCAGAACGAAAATACGATTCATCTGGTCGGCAGCAAAGATCATTCGGCTGAGCTGCATGCGATGGTCGAGCAGGCAAATCAGTCGGTTGGCTTTGTCTTCGAATACGATGAGGAGAATCGGGTGGATGGCCGCAGCGACCATGCTTCGTTCTCTGAAAAGGGCATCCCGGTGACATTTCTCTTTGGCGGATTCAATCCGCACTATCACAAGACGACGGATACGATGGACGGAATTAATTTTTCGAAAATCGCCAACGCCGCTCGCCTGGATTATCTTGTATTGATGATGGCGGCCGACCATGGCCGATTCAAAATGGATGGAAAAAAATAGGAACATCGCTGCTGGCGGCCCTGCCTCGAAAATCGCCGATGCCGTTGACGACTCCTGTCTGGTTTTCGTCGTATCTTGCTGTCAGCGTGTCCTGCTGATAGAGGGTGTCCCGTCGGTTTCGTGCCACGCTGTGGCGCGTGGATCGTCGGTTCACCGGGGATACAGGCGGTGGCGTTATGATCTATTTGGAATGGAGTCTTCATGCCGATTGCTCGTCAATTTCTTGATTGGGAAAAGCCGGCCCTCACGGCGGCCGCTGACTATCTGATTCGTCGGTACGCCCACGGCGATCAGTTGGACATGTCGAAAGTGATTCTCGTTTTCCCCGGACGTCGAGCCGCTCGGCGGATGCTCGAAGTGCTGGTGCAGCGAGGCGGTTCGAAGTGGCCAGCCCTGATTCCGCCGCGTATGGTGACGTTCACTCGCTTTCCGGAAATGCTGTATCCTCAGAAGCAGCAGCTGGCCGACGATCTGACTCAATTGCTGGTTTGGCGCAAAGCGTTGTATGCCATCCCTTCGTGGGAGATTAAAGCGGCTTTGCCCAATCGGCCGGCCGAAGATTCCGTTCCGGCATGGATGGCACTGTGTGAATCGCTTCGAAAACAGCACAACGAACTTGCTGCCGAAGGTCTGGAGTTCGACGAAGTTTATGAAAAGCTGATTCAGTCGGGCGACATTGACGAAGCGATGCGCTGGAAAGCGCTTCGCCGAATTCAGTCAGAATATCTCATGCAGATGGATCAGCTTGAACTCTGGGATCGTCAGGCCGCGCGGCTGGTCGCCGTCGAGATGCACGAATGTCACACGGACTGCGACATCGTGCTGATCGGAACGGTCGACATGAATCGCATCATTCGAAAAATGCTGGATCAGGTTTCTGAACAAGTCACCTCGCTTGTTCACGCCCCGGAATCGGAAGCCGATTCCTTTGATGAATATGGGTGTGTGAAACCCGACGTATGGGAAAATCGACTGCTCAATATTGATCCTGCAAAGACGCGATTCACCGGGACGCCGATCGAGCAGGCTCGTGCCGCGATGCAGGAGCTTTCGTCGAACAATGGAGTTTATCGTGCGGATGACATCACGATTGGTGTCGCTGATGACACGATGGTTCCCACCTTGTTGCAGGCGATGTCTGATGCCGGCATCGTTGGACACTGGCCGGTGGGCATGCAAGTTGCGGAAACTCGCCCGTTTCGTTTATTGCAGGCACTGGCCGCACACATCGCCTCGGCTCGCGACGACATGCCGGCCGACTTTGCCACGCTCAGTGATCTTGTGCGGCATCCGGATGTCAATCAGTGGATTACCACCTACCTGGCGGCCACGTTGTCGGATGATGAAGCGTATGATCGACTGGGAATGTGGCTCAGCGAACTCGACCAGTACATCGCCGACCATCTGCAGGTGACGCCTGGCGAAATGCTGGGAAAGCCGCCTCGGCGAATTCTCGTGGCCGAAGTTTGTCGCGCGGTGGAAATGCTGTCTCGCTGTCTTGTGGCTGACGCCTACACGGCCGAATACGCTGGATCCGCCGTTGGGCGACTGCGTCCTCAGAAGACCCAGCCCGCTCGTAAAACACGACAACGCACACTGGATGAAATGAGCGACGTGATGGCGTCGTCATTGACTCAACAACTGGAACAACGTCGGCCGCTGTCGGAATGGGCGGAAGGCGCAGTCCGAGTCCTGGCGACGATTTATGGTGAAAAGGAACTTCACAGTGAGTCCGCAGTCGATCGGGGAATTGTGGAATGCGTGACGAAGCTGCAGGATTTGAATGAGCAGCTCCAGAGAATTCCGACGGCCGTATTGCCGCTTTGCACGGCCAGTCAATCGCTCGAACTGCTGTTGAAACAGGTTGCCGAGGAAATCATTCCGCCGGAACCGAATGACGATGCCGTGGAATTGCTCGGCTGGCTGGAGCTGACTCTTGACGACAGCCCGGTGCTGATCCTGACCGGATTTAATGAAGGCAAGGTTCCGGAGTCCATGAATTCGGACGCCTTCATGCCCAACAGTTTGAGAACTCGCCTGGACCTGACCGACAATCGCCGTCGTTACGCTCGCGATGCCTATGCGCTGACATCGATTCTTAAAAGTCGGCGGCAAGTAATTTTGATCACGGGACGAACCGATGTAAAGGGCAATCCGCTGGCCCCCAGTCGTCTCTGGTTTGCGGCCGCTCCGGCTTCGATCCCCGATCGAGTGCGCCGGTTTTATGATCCGAACTATGTGGCTGATGGCGGCCCAGATGCCAGTATCGCAGCCAACACAGACGAGCATCCGGAAGCAGAAGTGTTGCCGCGGCTGAGCGGATTTGCGGTGCCGTGCCCGACCGATGTGCCGCCGGCTCCTGTAGAGATTCCTGTCACTGCATTTCGGGAGTACATTCAGTGTCCGTACCGGTACTTCCTGCGTCGTGAGCTGCGACTTCGGAATGTCGAAGATGATGTGCGAGAACTGAACGCGCCGGCGTTTGGAAGTCTCATGCATGATGTGCTCAAAAGTTTCGGTCAGTCCGAAGTTCGTGAAGCCCTGAACGTGGAAGCCATTGAGACTTTTCTGCTTCAGGAACTGCATCGGGAGGCTCTTGGAAAGTTTGGCAGGTCGCGCTCGGCAACGGTCAGCGTGCAGTTGAAAATGCTGGAAAGTCGCCTGAGCGCATTCGCTCGCTGGCAGGTGGAGAGCCTTCGTGACGGCTGGCGGATTGCCTACACAGAGCGAGATCTCATGTGTGATGACTTCACCGACATCTTTAATCGGCCGGTCAAACTGATCGGCCGAGTTGATCGGATTGATCGGCGGGAGTCTACCGGTGAATGGCGTGTGCTGGATTACAAAACCAGTGAGTCGGCCGAACCGCCGAACAGAACGCATCGCAAGAAAGACGAATGGGTTGATCTGCAGTTGCCGTTGTACCGTTTGCTGGTGCGATCGCTGGCGATTAAGGGCGATGTTCATCTTGGATACATTCAGCTGCCGGGTGACCTGAGCAAAGTCGGGTACGAACCGGCGACGTGGACGGATACGGAACTTCTGGAAGCCGAGCAGATCGCTCGCACAGTTGCCGCGGACATCATTGATCTGAAGATTGATCGAGTCACCGCGATGAATGATGATCGCTATTCCGAACTGGCACGCATCTGTCAGGATTCTGTCATTGATCGCAACATTCCGTGGCTGGCGTCCTGGCCCGGCCGCGGTGCAAGTTCATCGTAGGTCGATCTGCTCCATGTTGACCATTCCTGCATGTCGCAGGTTCAGAGCTGGCTTTGAACCGCAACCATTATTTCTCCATGAATCGAATCAACGCCGATCTGAAGCGAGATCGGTCTGCAGGCAACCATGAAACGATTAATTAAAGCCTCCGCAGGCAGTGGCAAGACTTTCCAGCTGTCCGGCCATTTTTTGCGACAACTGTTTCTTGGCGATCGTCCGGAAACGATTCTTGCCACCACGTTTACTCGCAAAGCCGCCGGAGAAATCCTGGGCCGAGTTCTGCTGCGCCTGGCGGAGGCTGCGGAAGATCCCAAAGCTGCAAAACGGCTGGCCGAATTTCTTGCCCCGGCGGAAGTGACCTGCGAAACATCGCTGACGCTGCTGGCCGACGTGACCAGGCATCTGCATCGACTGCGAGTCTGCACGCTGGACAGCTTCTTTCAGCAAGTGGCTCGCAGCCTGACGCTGGAACTGGGTTTGCCGCCAGGATGGAGCATCGTTGATGAGCACACGGACCGCGAACTGCGGGAGCAATCCATAGATGCCGTGTTGTCGCAACATATTCCGCAGGACGCGCAGAACCTGATGCAGATGCTGGCCAAAGGTCGCTCCAAACGCAGCGTGCGAGACCTGATCGATGACACGGTCAGCAATTATCACGAACTATTTTTGCTCACCGATGACGAAGCCTGGAACAAGCTCCCGAAATTCAACCGACTGACTCAGGAGCAGCGCGACCAGGCTCAGCGGGATCTGTACGCCGCTCCCCTTCCCACCGATAAACGCTTCATCAAAGCGCGGGCGGAAGATATGGAACGATTTCAGACGGAGCAGTGGGATGAGTTCATCGACAAGGGGCTCGCCAGCAAGGTTTTATCCGGCGATCTGAAGTACTACGGAAAGACTTTGAATGAGGAAATTGTGGAGATCTATGAACGCCTGCTGATGCACGCCAAAGCGGAGCTGCTTGAGCGACTGGGGTTGCAGATGAAAGCGATTCGTAACCTGATGACCCGGTTTGATCGCGAGTATTCCAAACTGCGATCGGAACATGGCTGGCTGCGATTCAATGATGTCACACGCATCCTTGCGAAGTCTGCCGGGGCCGCCAGTGGAAAGCGGATGGGGTTTCGTCTGGACAGTTCCATTCGCAATCTGCTGCTGGACGAGTTTCAGGACACGTCTTCCGATCAGTGGAAAATTCTGCGGCGACTTACGGAATCGCTCAACGAACATGGCGGCAAGTCGAGCTTCTTCTGCGTTGGCGATGGCAAGCAGGCGATCTATGGCTGGCGCGGTGGCGTTGCCGGTATTTTTGATGCGGTTGTCGAAGCTGTTACGGACATTAAAACAGACACGCTGGACACTAGTCGTCGTTCGTCGCCGGCCGTTATGGAGGCTGTCAACCAGATCTTCAAGCATATTACCAACCACAACAACATGGACGACTACACGGCTGCCAGCCTGAAGTGGTCCGACGATTTTCCGGAGCATTCTACGGCTCACAAGGATATGCCTGGCTATGTGGGTTTTCGAACGTCGCCGATGATGGAAGGCGAGTCGGCTGATGAGCGGCGAGGTCCGTGGTTTCGTTGGGTCGCCGAGCAGATTCGAGACCTGCATCAGCAGACGCCCGGTGCAGAGATCGGCGTGCTGACTCGCAAAAACAGAACGGTGGCTCGTCTGGTTCATGAACTGTCGTTGTTAAATGTGCCGGCCAGCGAAGAAGGCGGAACTCCGCCGACCGACAGCCCGGCTGTTCTTGCTCTGCTGTCGCTGCTGCAAATGACATCGCACCCGGCCTGTCAGGTCTCGCGATTTCATGTGGCCCGCTCACCGTTTGCAGAGGTCGTGGGCCTGCATCGCTGGCGAGATTTGCCGCTGGCAACAAAAGTGGCCGCGTCACTTCGGGAAAGATTGATGGACGACGGATATGGAAAGACGCTCCAGTGGCTGTCGGAATCTGTCCGCTCCTTCTGCAGTGCGCGCGACATTTTGAGACTGCAGCAGGTGGTGTCACAGGGATGGCTGTTTGATGCGACCGGTTCTCTGAATCCCTGTGACTTTGTGCGTCTGCTGGAAAACAGCAAATTTCAGAAGTCCGAACCCGCGCCGGTCCGAGTCATGACCGTCCATCAGAGCAAAGGTCTGGAATTCGATGTGGTTGTTCTGCCTGAAATCGATGGACAGTTATTTCAGAGTCCTCAGGCTGCCTTCACCAGCGAAAAAGCGGGTGAGGCGCCGGACCGTGTTTGCGTATGGAGCAAAAAATCCCTGCGTCCTCTGCTGCCCGATTCTTTGCAGAAGGCTTTCGAAGACACGATCTCTCGTCAGGTGGCGGAGAGCCTGTGCGTATTTTATGTAGCGCTGACGCGCGCCAAAAATGCGATGCATCTGCTTTGCCCGCCAATCATGGGCGACAAGCTGCCCAAGTCGTATGCCGGTTTGCTGCTGGCCGCATTGGCCGGCGGAAATCAGGCACCGCCATCGACCACGCTTTATAAAACCGGCGATCCGGAGTGGTTCACCGGGCTCCCGCATATGCTGATCGCCGAGACTCAGCCACGCGCTGCGTCAAAGGCGACGATTCCGCAAGTCCGACTTTCACCCATGCATGATGGGCGTCGGCGAGGACTTCGGCGTCGAGCTCCCTCGCGGCACGATGAAACGCGGTTATATCTGCCGGAGGTCACCTCGGCGATTGCGCGAAGAGAACCGGTTGATGATGAGGCGGTTGCTGTTCCTCGTAAAGGACCGCCAGCTGTTGACGCAAGAACGCGCGGGACGGTCATGCACGCGTGGTTCGAATGCTTTGAGTGGCTCGGCGGTTCAGAATCAGTTCCAGATGAATCGCTGCTGCGAAAGCGATCACTGGAGCTTTCTGTCCCGGATGCGATTGTGAATCTGCTGCTGCCCGACTTTCTGAAAATGCTGAAGCAGCCCGACATCCGGAAAACATTCGAGCCAACGACCGGCGGTGGCGCTCCGTCATTTGATATGCACAAGAATCAGCTGACCAGCGGGGAACTTCACTTGAAAGTAGAACGAGAACGCACGTTTGTGCTGCTTCACAACGGCGAGCTTGTACAAGGAACGATCGATCGACTTGTTCTGCTGTACAACAATGGTCGACCTGTTGCGGCTGACGTGGTGGACTTCAAGACTGACCGCTTCGTTGGTGATCGCGGTCGCTGGATTGAAGGCAAGCGGCGTCACTATGGGCCGCAGCTGGCAGAATATCGGTTTGCTGTTTCCCACTGCTTCGGCATTCCGTCTGAAAACATCAGCACTCGCCTGCTGTTGCTGGAGGCTCAAGCCATTGTGGAAACGTAGGCAGTTTGTCCCGTGTCGTATTGGCTTTGTGGCTGTGAATGTTGCACAAGCGAAGAATCATTCTTCCAGATACAAGTTTCAGTGCCTGTCCCGTTCGTTTGCGGCATTCGTTTTGTTTACCGAGCAAGCAGCGACTATAGTTCGCCGATCAAGCAACGGACTCGGGAACTTCACCATTACAAGCCGGCCTTTCCATGACACATCGGTCTGCCAACGAAATCAACGCGGCACTGCTCGCTTCGATTGAGCCTCAATTGCCGGTAGATTGTTCCATTGGCATCGGCTGTATCGGGGCCGGGTTTATCATGGCCGACTGTCAGCTGGTCGCGTATCGCCAGCATGGGCTGAATCCAGTCGCGATCACCTCACGCACACGAGCGACTGCCGAGTCCGTCGCTGTACGCCATCAGATCAAATCGATCTGTGATTCGGTCGAAGAGGTTGTCCGACATCCTGATGTGCAGGTGCTGGATGTGGCAGTGCCGCCCGATCGTCAGGTGGACGTTATTCGTCGGGCATTGGCCGTTCCAAACCGTTTGAAGGCGATCCTGGCTCAGAAGCCGCTCGGCGTCAGTTATGCCGAAGCGCTGCAGATTGTTCGCATGTGCGAAGACGCAGGCGTGGTGCTGGCCGTGAATCAGAACATGCGATTTGATCAATCGGTTCGAGCGTGTCGAACGCTGCTGGATCAGCAGGTCCTGGGCGCACCGGTTTTGGCCACGATCGAGATGCGAGCGATTCCGCACTGGATGCCGTGGCAGGAACGTCAGGGCTGGGTGACTCTGCGAATCATGAGCATCCATCATCTGGATACGCTGCGGTACTGGCTGGGAGAACCGGATCGCGTTTTTGCCAGCGTGACACCGGACCCGCGGACATCCGAGAAGTTTGTGCATCGAGACGGCATTGCCTTGTACATTCTGGAATTCCCCGGCGGCGTTCGAGCGTCCTCATGGGATGATGTCTGGAGCGGCCCGGCTCGCGAAGGCAGCGCCGCCGATCTGGGCATCCGCTGGCGAGTTGAAGGGACCAATGGACTGGCTTGTGGAACGATCGGCTGGCCCTCCTACCCTGAACGGACACCCAGCACGCTGCAGTATTCGACACGCTCCGACAATGGCCAATGGCATTCGCCGACCTGGGACAGTGTCTGGTTCCCGGATGCGTTTATCGGACCGATGGCCGAGCTACTGTGTGCGCTGGAACAACAACGCGAACCGACCATTTCCGGCCGGCGAAATCTGCCAACCATGGCACTTGTTGAAGCCTGTTATCGATCGGTTGACGAACATCGGGCCGTCTGTCCGCAGGAGATCGTCGACGGGTTGTGACGCAATAAAATCAATGGATTCAAATTCCCGGGCCGATGGCCCGGGCTAAGCAAACGGATGGGCCTTCGGCCCGGAACAACAGCAAATTCACTCAATAAAATACTTCACAGCGTTGCCCCGCGGGGGAGAAGGTGGCCGATAGGCCGGATGAGGGGGCCTACGAGCGCCGCTTGCCCCGGAAAAAAAATCGCTGCATACTCAAACTCCATCCCTGTCCCCAAATCGGTCGAGAAACAACAAACCTTTCCGTCGGTGATCAGGGGTGACGTTGTTATGCACGGCATCGAAATCGAGAAGTGATGATTGACCGTTTTCTATTACGATCAAGAACCTGACAGTAACCGGTAGAACACCAGAAATGAAAAATATTACCGCACGACGATACGACACCGGTGAAGCAATCCGGATTCAGATTCGCAACGGCCGCGTAGAATCTCTTCTTCCGGCTGGCCTTTCACAGGCCGACTCCGACGCCCTGCCCTTCGTTGGTCCTGGACTTTTTGATCTTCAGGTCAACGGATACAACGGAATCTGGTTCTGCAGTGAAAAGCTGACAACAGACGAAGTGGAACAGGTCATTCAGGCGTACGCTCAGCAGGGAATCACACGCTGCTTTCCGACACTGATCACAACGTCCTGTGCGGCCATTGAACACGGGCTCAGCGTCATTCGGCAGGCTCGCGCAAAATCAGAACTTGTGGGGAACGTTGTCGCCGGCTGTCATGTGGAAGGCCCATTCATCTCGCCCGTCGACGGACCTCGCGGCGCCCATCCGCTGGACCATGTGCGCCCAGCCAGCGTCCTCGAATTTCGGCGATGGCAGCAGGCGGCTGGCGGACTTGTCAAACTGGTGACGGTGGCACCCGAGATCCCAAACGCGCTCGGTTTTATCGAACAGGTGTCTGCCACAGGAGTCGTCGTTTCGATTGGTCACACGGCTGCGTCCACGAGCATTATCGAGCAAGCCATTGATCGCGGAGCCCGCCTCGGGACTCACCTTGGAAACGGATGTTCCGGCCTTGTGCCTCGCCACGATAACATCTTTTGGCCACAGCTTGCCGACGATCGATTGACCTGCAGCGTCATCGCAGACGGCTGGCACGTGCCGGCGACAATGCTGAACTGTATTGCTCGCTGCAAGACGTTGGCTCGAGTCGTCCTGACCTCGGATGTCTCCGGCTTTGGCGGATGCCGTCCGGGTCGTTACACAACGGGCGAAGTTGCGGTCGATGTGCTGCCCGACGGACGAATCGTCGTTGCCGGGCAGACTCAGTTTCTCGCCGGTTCGGGAGCCACCACAGGCGAGTGCGTGGCCCACTTCATGTCTATCTGCGATGTTCCCTTGGCAAGTGCCTGGGAGTTGGCGTCGAGACTGGCCGCGAGTTTGATGAAAATTCCGGACTGTTCATTGCAGGAAGGCTCACCCGCCCATTTGACGGTCTTTCGCATGACCACCGTAACCGATGCCAACGGGCGAACCGTCAGCCGCTATCAGCCAGAATTCGCCGTGGCTGGCGGGATATCAGTCTCTGCAAAATGAAGCGTGGGACAGACGTTCGCCCCGGTAAATCACCGCTGACCGCTGACAAGCGCGTTAATCAAATCAATCGCGTCATCGGCCGGCTTCGGGAAATCGTCGTTCCAGCTGACCAGTCCTGTGGCTTCCACAAGAAACGCGGCTGGCTGAATTTTGGCTCCGGCGGACGACGCTGGCGTGCCCTGAGTTCGTCCCCAAAGTGTTGAGCACGAACCTGGCTGGCCCGCCACGGTGTCCCGCAGAATCGGGAACGGAAACGAGACGGCTTTTGGTTTTTCCACAGGCCCGAGCGGTGAAGAGATCGCAAAGGCCATCACGCCCGACCTCTTCAGAGTTGGATAGACTTCTCGCAACCGCAGCAGGACCGGATCGGCATCCAGAGTCTGGCCAGATGCGAAAAAGTAGACCAGCACGCGATAGCGGCCGACGTATCCTTTCAACTGAATCGGCCGCGAGTTCTGATCCAGCAGCTGAAACTCAGGCGCCGGCCGCTGATGAAGAGACTGCAGCGAGACCTCCGTCTTTGTGCGCGGATTCATGGCTCGCCATGCCGTCAGGCCCGAAACAAGCGTCAAAACAATAACAAGAAAGAGGAACCGTATTTTCATAATGATGCAGGTCTGAATCCAGGCCGCGAAGTGCGCTGCCGAAGGTCGGGTCTTAAAACAGAAATCGTCTACAAGCATTCTAGCGACACGATGCCCTCTGGCATCCCGGCATCTTGAACTCCCTCGCCTCACTGCAATTTGTCTGAGCTACTTTGCTTTTGGTGGTCTCACGTTTTCTGCTCGGTTTTGACGGGCGCGATGACACCTGTTATCCGCAGGTCGGCGTCGACATCAATTTTGATCTGTTGTTCGGAACGGATCAGTCCCGCCGTCATCGTGGTGCCGAGTCCGGGCCAGTGGATTCGAATCGCATGCTGGAATTTGGAAATCCCAATTTTGTTCTGATGGATCGGATTGCTGATCCAGCCGCTGTGGAATTTCTCGACCGTCATGGGGCCTGGGTCGGCTTTACAGCGACGGTCGCGCAATCCTGTGGGGCCGCAAAACAGTTTTTGATGATCCAGTCTGGCGAGTTACGTGGCCGTTCATCGTCGACGATTGTCGGATGAGATGCCGCAGGGGATTGCACTGTGGCCCGTTTTTCCGATCGTTCCGGGCGAGATGCTTTTTCGCCGGATGTGGCCGTAGCTGCTTCTCGCCTGTGGAATGAGTCTGCGATGCAACTGACGAAGCAACACGAGGACGCGGTTCGCTGAGGCAGTGAACGTTTCAAAAACATGGGCCGTCGCCATCGTGCTGAGTTCGGTTAAACACTGTTGAATTCACCGCGCGATTTCTGCGGCGCGCTGCTACAGAGTCGTTGATTGCTGTGCATCCGTGATTTTTGTGGCCGCTTTTGCGATGTCGGCAGGTTTGATCGAAATGCGGACAATGAACAATCTGTTCAGTATCTGCAGCGTGGTGGAATATTCAGTAACGCTGTAGACTTTTGCTCCCTGTCCGATTGCCCGCGTTAATCCGTTCGGAGTTGCAAGTGAGTCAAGACGTTGTTCGGCGCATTGTTGCAAATGTTGAAAGTGCCGTTCTTGGAAAACAGCAGACCATCAAGTTGTCTGTTGTCGCACTTCTCGCTGGCGGTCATATCCTGCTGGAGGACGCCCCCGGGCTCGGCAAGACGTCGTTAGCCCGAGCGCTTTCGAAAACTCTGGGCTGCCGCTTTGTTCGCATGCAGTTTACGCCCGACCTTTTGCCCAGCGATATTCTGGGATCCAGTGTTTATCGCCCGGCGACTGGCGACTTTGAATTTCGTCCTGGTCCGATCTTCACCAACATCCTGCTGGCTGATGAAATCAACCGCACGACTCCGCGTAATCAAAGTGCCCTGCTGGAAGCGATGAGTGAGCGTCAGGTTTCCATTGAAGGAACTACGCATCAGCTGCAGGAACCGTTCCTCGTCATCGCGACTCAGAATCCTTACGAATTTGAAGGCACGTACCCGCTTCCGGAAAATCAGCTCGACCGATTTATGATGTGCCTGAGTGTGGGTTATCCGGATCGAAAGTCAGAACTTGAAATCCTGCAGCGGCATCGATCGGGGCAACCTGTCGACGGGCTGGCCGCCATCACGAATGCTGGCGAAGTGTTGGAATTGCAGAAGCAGGTTCAGGCCGTCAATGTGGAGAACTCACTGGCCGAGTACATGCTGGAACTGACGACTCGCACGCGGTCCCATGCCGAGCTGACGCTCGGCGTTAGTACTCGCGGTGCTTTGACGTTGTATCGAGCGGCCCAGGCGATCGCCTTTGTTGAAGGCCGCAATTACATGATTCCGGATGATATTAAACAGGTGGCCATTCCTGTTCTGGCTCATCGCGTCGTCTGTCGCGGCGTTCTGCGTGAGGGCCATCGTCAGCGAGCGACTCAGATTTTGAAATCACTCATGGACAGCGTCGCTGTTCCGACGTAGCCGTCGTTCACCAGAAGGTTGTGAGCTGTGTAACTACCAATGACACAAACGCTCCCGAGTTTATCTCGGGGGTTCATACCGACTTTGCACCAGAGTCCCCTTTTCCTCCGGCCCGGCCAAAAAAAAATGTCCGACCAAGTCACCGCCATCATCATCGTCGATCACGGCTCACGACGTCGTGCCAGCAATGAAATGCTGCACACCGCGGCCGAACGCTTCGCCGCGCAGTCGCAATACGCGATTGTCGAACCGGCCCACATGGAACTGGCGGAGCCCACGATTGCGCAGGCCTTTACAAAATGTGTCGAGCGCGGTGCGACGGAAATCATCGTGTTCCCGTACTTTCTATCACCGGGACGCCACTGGACCGAAGACATTCCGGCCCTTGTCGCAGACGCGGCAATGGAGCATCCCGGCATGCGCTGGCTCGTCACCGCCCCCTTCGGCCTGCACCCGGGTATGCTTGACATCATCAACGACCGGATTCAGCATTGTCTTCAGGAAGCAACTTCGCCTGAAACATCCACAGGCTGTGATGTGTGCCTAACGCCAAAACACTGCCAACTGCGTTCGTCAAACTGACTTCACGCCGTCGTTCGTCGTAAAGTCGTGAATGAATATCGCGAATCCAGCAAACGACATTCTGCAAATGACAACCTGCCCAGCCGATGCTATTTAACCTGTGTCACTTGGAGAAACGACAGCGGCATGGGGTTTGGCGACGGAGCAGGTTTCATGAGTCGCTATCATTTAGCACAAGCGAAAGATTTCAGCGACGGGTACACGGTATCAGCCCTCGGGACGCTTCATACACAACGCCTCCGTTTCGACTCGATCACCTCATCACATCAAAAAGAATTACTGATCTCATGGCGAAAAAAAAAATTCAACAGCGCAACATTATTCCACCAGGAATGCCTCAGGCAACTCCTGCAGAAATGCAGGCTCTGTTTAAGGAATTGGGCGTTCCAGTCGGGGACCCTGCTGCAATTGCCCTGCTGGCAAAGCTTGCCCAGCAATCCGGGATGAAGATCGGGGAACTCTTCGAAGCTATTTTGCCTGGCGTTACAGATCTGGTTGAGCCGCCTCAACGCGGCAAGGCGGCCAGCAAGTCCCAACCTGCAAAGCGAAGCCGTCGAAAGACGTCTAAGCCGGATGTTGATAACCTGCTCGAAGCAGCTCTCTCGGCAGGATCGCCGGCAAAGAAGATTGAATTGCTCGAAAACGTAGTTGCTGTCGCAAAGGATCAACTCGGATCGACGTTTGAAAAATCAGTCGGACACTTCTGGGGAATTGCTAAAACACGTCCCTACATGACAGCCAGCCTGGAATTGGCTGAAGCGTATCTTGAAGTCGGGGAACACGAGAAGGCAATTGTCCGAATGGAGGAAATGCTGACACTGAACCCCAACGACAATCAGGGTGTGCGATGGCTACTGCTGGAATGGTATTGCAATATGAACTGGGTTGAGAAAGCCTGGGGCTTGCTTGAGAAATATCAAGATGATGCCTCGCCCTTCATGGCGATGACTCATGTCTGTCTGGAGTTTCAGAAGACGGGACCGACGGAACAGTTAAAGTCTCGACTTCAGGAGATCATTGAGTTCAATCCAGACCTTGTGCCAACCCTTTTGTCACCGGAATCAGTCGAGCCTCGCTTCGACGAAGCATTTGAAAGCGGTTCTCTGGAGGAGGCGACTTCCTACTGCCGGAGATTTCGATCTCTCTGGAAAGCCACACCCGGCGCTTTACCATGGCTCAGTTCGGTTGCTCCGGAGATGATGCCGGAAGAACCGGAATTCACACTCGATGAGATCAAACAAACCGTTCAGGATGTCCTGAATGACGCTAGTTCGCGGCCTTCAAAAAAAAGAGAAATCTGGTACTGCGATATCGAAGTTCTGGATGACGACAGTAACCACGTGGATGGCGAAGTTGACTGGAGTGAAAATGAGGGTTCACCAAACTGGCTGATGACATTAATTAATGTTGACGACAGCGATGCCATCCGCATCGGACCAGGCGGGTTTCCGCTGTCTCTGGAGAGTGTTCTCTTTGAACTGGGTATGGCCATGACGGAACCCGAAATCGGTGATCCTCGCCGTCCAGGGATCGTTCAATTCAACGATTCCACATTGGCTTCACGCATCAAAGATCGACTGAAGCCAATACGAGTGACCGTGGAAGCTGTCGACGAAGTGCCCGGGATCATCCAGTTTCTTCGGCGGCAGCGGCTGAATCCTGCTGCAGGACCATTTCCCCTCAACCAGATCCTTGAACTTCCGGCAGGTGAAGAGGAGGTCTGGGAGATGGACTGGCGTCCAATCGATGCATGGGTGCCAGATCCTGAAACGCAGGAGCCCATTCAGCCCTGGGTCATTCTGGTCGGAGCTCCGGATCAGGGTTTTATTCTGGCCCAGCAGGTTTCTCATGTCCTGCCAACAACAGACATGCTCGGTACTGTTCTGGCTGAAGCAATCCTGAATCCAATGCAAAGTGAACCTGCGCGTCCTTCGCGGCTTGTCGTGCGACAACTAAGTCATCGTCTGGAACTACTCTCGATCGCTGATTCAATTGGCTGCGAAATCGCTGTGGCCGAATGCGAGATGCTGGAACAGGTTCATCGTTCGATGCAGAGTCAAGAGGCTGGCAATGGGCCAAAACTCGCAGCCCTGATTCAACAGCCGGGCATGACTCCGGAAATCATCGGCGACTTTTTTGCGGCCTCCGCGGCCTATTTTGAATCCCGGATCTACACACGCACCCGCCCCGAGACAATCGTAGAAGTCTCCTGCCCTGAAATCCTGCCGGGGAAGAGGACGTGTGTCACGATGGGACAGATGGGTCAGGAAATCGGTATTATGATCTTTGACAATCCCAGGATTGTGAAGGCGCTGTTCCAGTCTCGTCACGATAGACCAGAGGATGCAATGACCACGATGACCGGGATCGGTTACTCCGTGGATACTCGTGATCGGCTGCATCCCGCCGACGTCGCGGCGTCCGAACGATTTGGATGGCCGGTCCCTTCTCCCGAAACATGGCCATCGATCTACCACATTTCAAAAGGAAAACTCAGGACTGTCACCGCTGCCGAACTGCAGTTCACCACCATCGCCATTCATGCCACACTCCAAACACTCACGGCAAGCAAACCCGCCCTGGAACTCACCATCCGGTTGCATGATCAGACGGTGAAAGTCAAAACGAAGAAGTCCACTGTTTAGTCTGCTGCCGTTTAGTCCGCTGAGGATCGCTCAAGAAATAACTGTCCGAGATGAAGTGAGCGGCTGGGCGTCAGCCCAACGGCAGTCGATTTGCGTTTATAGTAGCCATCACTCTCCGAGTGATGAATGCCAAGGCCGCGTTTTGCGGCCTTCGTCTCTCGGAGACTGACGTCTACTTTGGTTTTTTGGTTTTCGAATTTCATGAATTTTGTGGTTTTTGGCCTCGTGGGTGAGCCTTGCGTTGGGAGCTTCGTTCGAGGCGGTTCGTCTTTCGACGCGATACGAAGAGCGTCGGCGTAGCGTGTCTGCCATTCTGACGCGGAACACGGTTGCTTGTTCAGAAGGTAACTCCGAAATGTGTACCACGCGCCGCGAATAAAACTCAGCCGCCTGTTCCGCACTGATCCCACGCGTTGTGACAAGATACAGCGTCTCGCCGTTATCAAGTTCCACCTAAAGCAGAAGCCCTTCCGCACTCACGTCAGCCGAAAGATCGGGATTGGTATTTCGATCTTTCGCTGACGGAATCCATGTCAGACTGTACGTCTTTGTTGATTCCTTCGCTTTCGCGCCGACTTCTTCCGGTGCAAGGCAAAAAGGAATCGCGTCTTCCATCGTCCCGGGTTTTCGCCCGACTGGAATCCCGACGAGAAGTTTTGGAACCACCTCAAGCACCAGGAACTAACACGACATCAAGCCAAAGCGAAAGAAGAACTTACCGATCTCGCTCGCAGAAAACTCCAGAACATGGCAAGAAGACTAAGCCTAATGAGAGGTATCTTCTTTCGCTGTTTTGTTGCAGAACTTTACTTTTGTCATTTTTTGTTCCGTAACGATGATCAGTCGCTGCACGTCACATTCATCGTTGTTCCCACGGGCGAAGATGTGATTGGGTCGCCAGACGACGAACCCGAGGGAGATCACGGCGAAACAATCCATAGTGTACAGCTCAGCCGTGCCGTTGCGTTTTGTGAAACTGAGCTCACATGGCGGCAATACAAGCTGTACGATCAAGGGAAAACGCGTCAGGCGTGGCAGCAGCAATTTGGCCACGAGCTGGGTCCAACAGATCCTCTTTTCGGCGTCAACAGGTATGATGCGGTTACGTATTGTCGGTGGTTGTCCGAACGTGCAGGAGCCTCGGAATCGTCACCGTGTTACGACGATCCGTCTGGGTTAACCCAGGACGACGAGGGAAACCCGTAATAGGAATCGCTGTATTTGGATCGCGGCGGATTTCGTTTGCCGACGGAAACAGAGTGGGAAGCCGTGTGCCGCGGCGAGATGCGTACCGCCTGATCATTTGGGGGCGATCCGCAGTTGCTGCATCAGTATGGTTGGTTTATAGACAACTCGAATAAGTGGTCTCATTGGGTGGGCGGTTACGTCCAATCTGCGTGGTCTCTTCGTCATTGATGGAAACATGTTTGAATGGTGTCACGATTGGTTCGGGAACTATGGCGAGAGCGAGCTTGTGCTGGATCCTCTCGGCGCATCCAGGGGCTCGAGCCGCGTGATCCGTGGCGGCGGTTGGAGCAACGACGCGGCGCGTTGTCGGTCGGCGACCCGCAACTCGTACGATCCGTAGCTGGATGGCGTAGCGGTGCAGTTGCCAAACCTGCCCGTTGTGGCCGGTCTCCCGACCGAGCCACCCACCGCGACCGAAGGTCTCCCGAACGCGGCAACCGGCAGCGACGTGTGGAGACCTTCTGTCGGAGACAGAGCGGGGTCAGGAGACCCTGGCTCAACGGTGCCAGTGGGGGTTTCCGGGTGCCCGAGTGCCTCTGCTCCCCCTCCGACCCCACGTCGGTGGAAGCCCGGTTCGGCAACTACTCAACGGCAACAAACATCGTCCCTTGCTTCCCCACCGGCTTCCCGCCAAATGGCGTGGACTTAAGGCGAGCGGGGGATGTAAATCCTTTGATTCGTTGTGATTGCTGGAGAAATCCGTGCACTTACGTACCCGGCTCGCCGTTGGAATTCCTTAAGTTCACGCCATTGGGCTTCACGCCGGTGGCTCGCGGGTTTGATAACGACAAATGCCTGATCCACGGTCCGATGCATTCGAATGCCTCTGTTAGTCCCGTAGCGGCTGTTTGTGCCGGATGAGGGCGTTCGGTCAGGAGCATCCACAAATCTCCACAGGCAGAGCACCTGTTCGCTCTTGGCGGCGTCGAGAAATTCTCTGCATACTCCGTGGCTTACTGGTAGCAGGAGATGGCCATGTCAATGACAACGTGTGCCGGGCAGTGCAAAGGAAATGATGATGAACTCAACTCGACAGATGATTCATTGGTCGTTGATTCTGATGTTTGCCTGCAGCCTCGGAGGGTGTGCCACCGTTGTCAGTGGCCGCAAGCATCAGGTAACGATCAATAATCCTGGCGGCCCCACGTTCTTCAGTGTCGTGGATGAAAAAGGGAATGTTATCCATTCCGGCCTGACGCCTCAGCAGGTGACGTTGAAGTCCAGCTCCGGACCATTTCGCCCGGCGAAGTACAGCGTCGTCTACGCAGGACAGGAAGGCGTTTTTCGCAATAAGCTCAACACAAAGATCAACTGGTGGACTGCTGGCAACATTGTGATCGGAGGCGTTCCAGGACTGGTTATTGATGCGGCTACCGGCGCGATGTGGAAATTTGATTCCGAGGTTCAGGGGCAGGTTCCAGCCTCATTGGCAGTCGCCGATTTCCAGCGGGGTCAGGCGATCGTCTCCGGGCGAGAAGTTCCATTTTCCGGGGCTCCAGCCAATCAGCAGGCAGGCAACATCCAGCAGGCTTCGTTCGGCCCGAACGCATCGCAGCCACACAACCGGCAACAACGACCAATGACTTCCCGCCCGCTGCCCCCACAAAACTACAGCGGACAGTAGCCACAGAGTTGGCCATGCAAGTCGGTTCGTTTCGGGCTTCCAAACTGTCGTCCGCATTGTTCGAAGAATAGTCCTTTCGGGATTCATCGTCGCGAGAGTTTGTCAGCGCACATCACGCAGCAAAAAAGGCGTGACAGCGAAAACGCGTGCTGCAGACTACGACTGAACGGGTGACTCCCGAAAAGATGACAACTCTGCAGGGCAAAAGAGGATTCTGAAACATCCGCATGTGAGGCGGGTGTTTGAGCATGACCATCGCGTGCCAACCGCCCTCCAGCAGTCTGGCAGCATTCTGCATTCAGCACCTAAATGCACGGCATCAACTGGCACTGCTCCACATTTTGCACACGGTGCGGAGGCGAACAATGGTGCCATCAGTGACGAGTCGCTCGGCGTTGTTTATGGAGTCGCATGTGGCGAATCCACGCCCTGAGTTCTACTTCCGTTTGTGGTAACAGTCGTTCACGCGCACGGCAATATGTGTTCTTAGTTACTTCAGCATTTGCGACATCGCTGCTGGAAAGCAGTAAAAAAAAAGAAGAAATGGACTGAATCGCGGAAAATCTTCGGCTCGTTCCGACGAACAATCGCTTCATGTGGGAAGTGCCCAGAAGAAATGACCGCAGAGCTAAATCACGGAGAAGGGGAATATGGATTTCAGCATACTTACATTTGCTTATCTTGATCCTGGCACAGGCAGCATGCTGCTTCAGGCCATTGTTGGCGGCAGTTCCGGACTTTTTGTGTTGGTTCGGCATCTTTGGAAAACGTTGCAGAACAGGCCACTCAAGGACTCTGTACACCAGCGAGTGTCCTTGCCTGATGTGCCACAATGAATCGAGCGTTGAGCGTTGATAAAGGTTCTTTTCGTGATCGGTCTACACGCGTGTTTCGTCACGATGGCAGAATCTTTCGTGCGCTTAGCACAGAGGGGCTAAGTATTTGGACGCATGTATCGTCCATGTCATTCATGCAGTCTGCCATGAGCACTGGTGACGTTGTTACAACTTCGGTGTCTTCTAATCCTGCGATCCTGAAATTGACTGTGGAGTGGGCAGGCGTGCTTGAGCATGAAACCATTCCAGTCATCACATGGCCCTATGAATGGTCGTTCAGCATGCTGCGAGCGGCCGCATTGCTGACGCTTCGATTGCTGGAACAGGCGTTGCATGAAGATGTTATTCTGAAGGATGCAACGCCGTTCAACATCCAGTTTGTTGGGGCTCGCCCGGTCTTCATTGATACCGGATCGTTTGTGCCGCTCCGACCCGGACAAACGTGGCATGGATACCGGCAATTTTGCCAGATGTTTCTGTATCCACTCATGCTTCAAAGCTGGAAGAATCTGAATTTCCAGCCCTGGCTACGAGGACGTCTGGAAGGAATTTCGCCAATCGATTTTTCTCGACTTTTATCGCCGAGAGATCTGCTGCGGAAGGGTGCCTTGTCGCATGTCTGGTTACATGGTCTTCTGCAGGCACGCGGCACATTGAAGGGTGGCATCGCAGATTCGATGAAGGATAACGGATTTAATCGCGACATGATTTTAAGCAATGTGGCAGGACTGAAAAACATCATCACTGGCCTCACATGGCAACCATCACACTCCGTGTGGTCGGACTATGATCGGACTTCGGAGCCTGTGCAAAGAGATGCCGGAGCGAAGGAACAATTTATTCGTGATGTCTGTCAGTCATCGTCGTGGAAGCAAGTCTGGGATCTCGGCTGTAATCAGGGGCGTTATTCCCGCATCGCCGCCCAGTATGCCGACACAGTTGTGGCCTTTGATTCAGACCATTTAATCGCCGATCATTTCTTCCGAGAGCTGCAGCGGGAGGGAAACCGCACGATCACGCCGCTGGTTTCTGATGTTGCGGATCCGACGCCCTCACTGGGATGGAGGCTGCACGAACGGACATCGTTTGAACAACGTTCGCAACCCGACCTTGTTTTTTGTCTCGCTCTGATCCATCACCTTGTGATCGGAAACAATCTGCAATTGCCGGATGTGATTGACTGGCTGGCATCTTTACAGACCACCATTGTGCTTGAATTCGTAGATCGAGAAGACACCCAGGTTAAGCAGTTGCTTGCCAATCGAGACGACGTTTTTTCCGACTACACGACGGACGTGTTTCGAGCTTCCGTGAATGCCTCATTTACGATCATCAAAGAGCAGTCGTTGCCTTCAGGGACTCGGCCGCTTTTTCTGCTGAGGCCAAACGGAAAATTTCCTGCCTGAGCAATTTTGAATTCTCAAAGCGCTGCCTCGACCTTTGGGCCTCGCATCTTTGGCGCGCGTGCCGGTTGCTTAGCGTGTGAGATTTTTGAATGACGAACCTCCCCATGACAAACGATAGTATGCGACCCACACAGGGCACTCTGATTGGAAAGTTTGTTCATCTCGCCGCGTTAAACTGCTTTGCAATCGCTCAGCCGGTTTTTGAACGCCTGGGCAACAATCCGCAGTATCTGCGATATGAGGAATTCTCAGGAATCGCGGTCGGAGCAGTGCTTCTGTTGTTCTTATTCGCGATTCCAGTGATTGTGGTTATCGTCCTCGGAGTGCTTAATTTTCTGCAGTTCCGAGAGACCTCCGAGCGGATATTTACGTTCGTCCTCATGATGCTGACAACGGCCGGTTTTAACGTGGCATTCCGCCAGCTGCAGTCCCGATTTGATCTGCGAACATTGGGTGTCTCCGACCTTTTTCTGTTGTTCTTAAGCGTTTTGCTCGCAGCAATTTGCATGTGGTTGTATCGGACTCGGCCATGGCCTGGCAAAATTCTGAACCTTTGCAGTTCGGCCGTCGTTTTATTCCCGCTTGTACTGGTGTGCCAGCCAGGAATTCCGGCGGAGATTCTTGACTGGAAGTCGCCCATCGAAAAAACGCACCGAGCTGAAAATCCGGTCCCGGTCGTGATGGTGGTGTTTGACGGTTTGTGTGGGATGGCACTGTTGAGTGCTCAACACAAGATTGATGCCGTTCGCTATCCGGCGTTCGATCGTCTTGCACAACGGAGTACTTTCTTCCGCAACGCTACGACCGTTCACCTGCGCACCGCTCAGGCACTGCCAGCAATTTTGACAGGCAGACTTCCAGAACCGAGCAAGCAAAGTCCCCTGGAGAGCATCCATCCGGATAACCTGTTTCGCATGGTTCACGATACCGATCAGTTTGACATGTCGGTCTTTGAAACGCTCACCCGTCTGTGCCCGACGGACTTGCGGAGATCGGACGAATCCACCGAGTTGAATCAGCAGATGTTTCGCCTTTCGGAGGCTCTCGCTTGCGTGTATTCTAATATGCTGGTACCGACCGAGTTTGACGCGATCTGTCCAAAGATTCCCTGGATCTGGTTTGGAATTGCGGAAAGGAACACCAGCGGAGCAGTATCATCCAAAGGACAGATCACCTATCCGTGGGATGCTGATCGTGATATCCAGGTCAGCCACTTTCTGCGTTGCCTGCAAAGATCAGAAAAACCCGGATTCTATTTTCTGCACATGGTGCTTCCTCACGATCCATGGACCTATCTTCCATCGGGGAAACATTACTTAAAAGACGCGCGAGTGACGGATCTGGCGCCCGGAACCTTTGGCCTGTTTGGCGAACAGTGGGGCTCAGATGAATTGCTGGTCAAGCAGGGGTGGCAGAGATATTTGCTTCAGCTTCAATTTGCTGATCGCTGTCTTGGCCGCATTCTTGATCAGCTGGAATTCATCAACGAATTTGATCGTTCACTGGTCGTAGTGGTGGCAGACCACGGGATGGCTTTCACTGCTTCGGAAGAACGACGCGAGCCGACAGGAAGTTCACTGCCGGACGTAATGTCGGTTCCGCTGTTTGTAAAACTGCCGAACCAGGCTTTGGGCGCGATTAGCGATCGCAATGTCGAAACCGTTGACGTTGTCCCGACAATCTCCAGCATCCTTGGTCTTCAGGGGAATCTGCCGTTCGATGGAACATCCCTTGTGGCACCCGGAATCCCGGATCGACCACGAAAACAGCTGCTGCTGTCTTCAGGTGAGTTAGGAATTGTCGCTCCCGATTTTTCCGAGCGTTTTGGCTATGTGAACCGGATGGTTTCCGCCTTTGGTTCGGGAGCCGACGATCGATTGTGGAGTCTGGATACAATCCCGGAGTTGACTCAGATCGAGCTTACTTCCCTTCCGTCAGGAACACCGTCGGCGTGGAGATGCCGCTTGTGGAATGGCAGCGGGAATCTCGATCCCGCGGACTGCAATCTTGTGCCCTGCTTCTTTGAAGGCGACGTCATCGGGCCTCGTCCGACTGCGCCGCTTCAGATTGCGATCGCCATCAACGGTAAGGTTGTCGGCACCACTCGAACGAGCACGAATCCTGAGACACCAAAACTGTTCGCGGCGCTCGTGAAGGAAGACGCATACTCGGGCAGCCTGAATAAGCTTCAGTTGTTTGAGGTCGAGAGAACGGGTGATGACTTTGTTCTGCACCCCATAGCCATCGACGGCAATTCAGGCAACTGATTTTCGCCGCCTCGCTGAACAGCGCCCGGTCGGAAAACCACACCACTGTCAAATCATCAGCCGGAAAGCGTGAGCGTCCTGTCACCTCCGAAAAAAAACCGGTGCCGCTCGTCGTTGAAACGAGGGGCACCGGTTCAGAAGCTTTATTGGGGAGTTCAGTCACCTCGCACAGATGCTTCGTTCCGGCTAAACCACTTTGATCCAAATCTACCACCCATTACGCAGTCCCCCGGAGCGGTTTCGAGGATGCGCGGACATGAGCGTCCGGACGCGGCCGGAGTGCCTGCGATCGTGAACACATCCGCACCCGGCCACTTCTGTCATTTGGACATCCTTGCGCCGATCGGAACCAGATCGTTATCGGTCGACCGGTTCTTTCGCAGTCCACGCGATTCCACGCAGCAGCAGAATACGAAACAGAGGATCATCGAAAGTCCAGCAGTAGTGGCCACGAATGCTGACGAAGACTCGGCCCTGTCCTTTTTCTGTTGTCCACATTTAAGGCGTTGCCATCCCGTCTTCAACACTACTGGCGAGAAGCGTGACGTCGGACAGATTTCCGGTGAGCTTCCAATAGCTTTCGTCGTACAACTGCAGCTGCTCAAAGTTGCGAACAATCGGGTGGTCCGTGTTGTGGATATCCAGTGTCAACGGGCATGATGGAGATTTTTGAGACGGCCATCGATTCAATGTTCGACTTCGGCGCGCGGGAACTGAAGGCTGCCGAGTTGTTCAGAAGCCCGTAGACCACCTCGGCAGGCAGGCTGTCGATTTAGTCATAATCGTGAGCCGCAAGGCGCTAGCCGCGGGTATTTTCCCTGAGTTTCTTTCACACTCACCCGCAGCTAGCGCTTTGCGGCTCACTAAGTCGACAGCCTGCAGGCGAGGTGGGGTGTTGGGAATGTTAGCGGCTGCCGCGGCGGATTTCGGAGCCGGTGAATCGAATCTGAAAGCGATAGATGCGTTTGGTGGAGCAGGTAATACGTCCTGTCTGCAGATCGACGCTCTCGGGAATTTCTGCACGATTCACATTGGCGACGGCGCGATATCCGCGTTCCGCAAAAATGTCGATGACCATCGCCAGTGCCATTGGGTTATCGAACACAGGATCTTCGGAATTCACAATCGCCAGCCCCGGAATAGCGTGGCGAACAACGATCGGAATAAAGCGTTCCTCGATCAGGCGAATCACTTTGTGAAACAGCTTGCGATGTTCAAGCTGATAGCAATCCATTCGTCGGACAAGTTCCTGGCGGGCGTGAGTTTTCAGGTCGCCAGCAAGTGGCAGATGGCGCACGGCATCGTGGGTTTCGGGATCGAGCTCCAGTGAGGACTGGTAGTCCAGTTCTTCACGAATATTTCGTTCAACGCTTTCGATGGATCCCTGAGCGTTCACAAAATGGTAATGATAAATTTCCTTCAGCGATTGCAGCGCTTCCCATGTTTCATCTTTGAAAACACGATAGCGACGTTTTGCCGCCGCGGGATCAAGGTCGGTGGCTCGCAGTTCTCGCAGCTCCGTGCCTTCCGCAAGAGCCCTGGCATTCCATTCGGCGACTTCGCGACCGCGACTCAGCTGACGTTCGATGCTTGTCTTCTCATCGACAAACAGCACCATCACGTGGATTGTTGGCTTGCGGAAATTAATGGCCAGCGGCGTTTCGCGATACTCCTGGCTAAGCTGATTCATCTTCAGCACAAGCAGATTCAGACATTCCACCTGAACGCGGGTTCGAGGAAATCCGTCCAGCACACAGCCGTCGCGATACTCTTTTTCAAGCAGCTTTCGGAACACCAGCTCCACGACTTCTCGATCCCCGACCATTCCGCCCGCTTCTTTAATTCGACGAGCCTGAGGAGTATCAAGCAAAGCGCTGACAATGATCGGTTCGCAAGTCAGGTCCCGTGCCTTCATGATGAATTCGGTGTTCGTACCTTTCCCTGAACCCGGCGCTCCGCCCAGCAAAATCAGCTCTTTGGAAAATCGCAGGTTCTCGTGCCCGAACTCCGCTTCAAGGGTGTTCCACACGTTGGTGAAAATGACCTGTGCATCTTTGACCTCAAGGTTCTCAACAGGCTTCGCTGGAGCGGGTGGTGTGTTTTTCTGGTCCATCGTTTTGGTGGATCTCGGGTCCCCGGTCATGCGAAGTGACGCCGCATGATGTTCGAGAAGCGTGTGGTTGTGAGGTGGAAAAGTTGTTCTGTTCGGAGGCGTCGAGTCGAATTGAGTGTGAAGACGTTCAATCGACCCGCCGGTCATGCACGAGCGTGAGTGTTGATGAGGAGCGGGTGTAATCGTTTCTGTCAGCCACTTCGTCTTCGATCGGACAAAGTGTAGAGAACAGATCGTAACTCCGCACGCCGCCGGGAAGTATCCAGATCGACAATCGCCGAGGTATTTCCCGCACAAGGTTATTCCAAAAACGAGGCCGAACTTGTGCCGATGCGACGCGAAGACAGGCAATTCCACTGGACCATGAGCCGATCTGTCGATAGAACCTTTGCTCAAGTCCAGAGTGTCCGGAGATTCTGCGTTCATCGCTGTCACACCTGCACTGGGTCGCCCCGCCTATGCTTCATTTTATCGAAAATTTGCAGTCTCACCGCTCATCTCGACGCACGCTTCTGCAGATTGGCGGAATCAGCGGGCTCGGACTGTCTCTGCCTCGTCTTCAGGCACAAACGGCGTTGAGAGGCGTGGAAGTCACTGCCGATCCGACATTCGGTCGAGCAAAAAACTACATACTGTTGTACCTCTCCGGGGGACCGTCGCAGTACGAGACGTTCGATCCCAAGCCTGATGCGCCACAGGAAATCCGTGGCGCCTTTCAACCGATCTCAACCACGGTGCCGGGTGTTCAGATCTGCGAACTGCTGCCGAAGATTGCCCGAATCGCTGACAAACTGGCGATCGCAAGATCCCTGGCGACTGATGATCCGAACCATGAATCTGGCGGCTACTGGGTTAACACAGGGCATAAGTATGCCGGGCCTGATATGAGATCTCTGGCGCCTAACGACTGGCCAACGATTGGTTCGATCGTGAAGCGGCTGAAGCCCAGTGACAAAGTCCCGTTTACGACAGTGCAGCTTCCTGAACCGATCATCGCCAATCCCGGTATCTTCCTTCCCGGGCAGAACGCCGGCTTCATGGGGCGAGAATGGGACCCTGAGATCTTCCGCTGCGACCCATCCGCCACAGAGTTTCATGTTGAAGGATTTGCGCTGCAGGCCGACGTTTCAACACAGCGGTTGTCGAATCGTCGGGAGTTGCTGAGTTCGCTTGAGCAGCCTTTCGACCGCGGCGCCAGGACACTCGAATCCGGCCAGTATGGTCGACAGGCTCAGGAAGCGTTTGGGGTGCTGCTTTCCGGTGCCGTGAAACGTGCATTTGCTTTAGAAGACGAACCGGCTGAACTGCGAGACCGTTACGGCCGCGGCAAGTGGGGCCAGTCTGTTTTGCTTTCGCGGCGGCTGATTGAAGCGGGCGTGCGAATGGTTTTTGTGAACTGGCCACGTGAACCGGGTGACATCAGTGCAGGCAATCCTCTGTGGGATACTCATTCGGCCAATAATTCAAGAATGAAGGATGTGCTCTGTCCCCAGTTTGACCTGGGCTTCACAGCTCTGATTGAAGATCTGGAAGACCGTGGCCTGCTGTCAGAAACTCTGGTCGTCGCCGTTGGTGAAATGGGTCGAACCTCAAGATTCAATGCCAGCGGCGGTCGAGACCACTGGGGTGGTGTCTTTCCGTTTGTCATGGCCGGTGCCGGCGTTCGAACCGGGCAGGTTTATGGTGCCAGCGATGTCACCGGCAGTTTCCCCGTCTCCGGCCGAATGACTCCGAGTGACCTTGCCGCCACTGTTTTTCACTTGCTCGGGATCAGCCCGGAAGCCACCTTCCCTGATCCCGCAGGGCGGCCCCACCACGTGACTACCGGCCAGATCGTTCGTGAGCTATTGGGCTGATGGACCGACCGGGAGTGAGTTTTCACGCATCCGTTCGTATGTTCACGCTTTGTGAAAGTTCGTTGCCGGCATGGGAAACGTTTGCTATCTTCAGGTTTGCGGTGCGTTCACCTCGAACAGCCGCAGTGCCTGTAATGAACGGAAGAGGATTGACTCATGCATCCTGCGATCCGCTGCTGCATTTGGTTACTGACTGCGTGTTTCACTCAGGCCTGCTTCACTCAGGTGAGTGTTGCTCAGGATGAGTCAGTGGCTTATCTTCGCGATATCAAGCCGGTGCTCAAAGCCCGCTGTTTTTCGTGTCATGGTGCTCCGCAGCAACAGGCGGGCCTGCGTCTGGACACGGGGTCGCTGATTCGAAAAGGAAGTGACAGCGGCCCGGTGATTGTGCTTGATCAGCCGTCTTCAGGCGGTCTGATAGATCGTGTGACCTCGGTAGATCCATCCCATCGAATGCCGCCGGAGGGAGAACCGCTTTCCGAACATCAGATCCGTCTCCTTCGAAACTGGATCAGCGACG
>JBDNHX010000191.1:0-2940 GCA_041688565.1 Planctomycetaceae bacterium | reverse complement strand
TGTTGTGGACGGTATGTTGTGGGGGCAATGCTAGCCATAGGTGTGGTAGTTTCCGTCAAAGGTGATCTCCACCTCGGTCACTGAAGCCAGAATGAGTTCTCCAGTGGCCTCCAGGGTGAAATTACCTAGTGGACGAAAACAGATCCGATCAAGTCCGTGAATCTTAATTGCGTCATTTCAGTTCTCACTTGTCGTTGTTTGTATCAACGTAGATAGTGTCGTTGCCAGCAGACAAAATTCGGCTCCATGCCGTGTGGACACCTTCGGCCATCCCTCTATCTGCCGGCATTTTTTATGCGGCGAATTGCAAGTCGTTATGCATCGAAGAGCGACTTCTGCATAATCTTCGGAGGCCAGAACACTCCCAACACCAGCCAAACGTTGTATGGGTAACGAGTGCCCATAAAGAATCGCGTGTCTTTATCCTGACGGCAAAGTTCGCCGAGGAATTTCTGCTTCACGCTTTCAGCGGCCGCTTCATCGGATCCGAGGCGATCCGCCTCACGAAGAAACAAGGTTCCGAGTTCCCAGTCTTCGCACATGGCGACATGTGGCTTTTCAGAATCTTCGCACTCAAAGTGATAGTGAAACGTATACGGAATTTTTCTTAGTGGCTTTTGTTGTGGGCCAAAAAGTGTCATTTGCTGGAAGAGGTTCTGCCAGTTGGCCTTCCAATTGAGATCTTTGACTGGCTTGATTTCCATATCAACGACACGCCTCGGTCGCACAACTCCAAGCGACGTGTGTTCTGAGTCAAAACGAGCTTTCAACTCATTGACCGTGTGGTGAGGCATCCTGTCGATGATTTCCCGACGCTCTGCCCACTTATTCGCGGTAGAAAGCGGCTCTCCGATAACCTTAATTGAATCCAGTATTCGCCGATGACTTTCCGGGCGGTTGTCCTTGCCCGGTTTGGGCTTCTCCATTTCGACATCGATCCACTGGTACTTCCGAAACTGCTGTGACCGCGGCCGGTAACGGTAATCGACTGGATACAATCGGACCCACTCAAGATTTTCTGTGATGCCAGCCGTACAAACGAGTTCCTGGTAGCCCTCTGATGGGTGAGGGTACGTCATCACTGTGATCAAGACATGCTTCGTATTCGTTTCGCGCATTTACAGGTTCTCAATTGGGAGTGATGTTCGCTCGGCGATACTTTCAGCAACCCGCGAGCGGTGGCAGCAAACGGCTTCGGCTTCCATGCAGACAAGAACAGAGGGCATCTCCAGCATCAGCGAAGCCACACGGTCGAGAGCGCCAGCGTTCGTTGCGAGAGTGGTCTTTTCATACTGATCGAACAGGGCGGTTCTGTCGTCCATGGTGTCAAGGTCTTGCCGCAGAGCAGACTTGATACCAAGCTCGGGAACGTGGACGTAGTCGATGTCAAGATTTCCAGTAAGTCGCATTAGAGTGCTGCGGTGGAATCCGTAGCGGCGAGCGATTGGGTTGTGTCGAACATCGATTAGACGGCGAACACCACGCGCGACAAGGATATTTAGGAAGGCATCAACGGACAGCCCCTCATAGCCAGCTGTAAAAACGGCAGGTTCAGCCGTGGCTCGCTCAGCCAGCTTCTTCCGCTGACTGTTGACTGTGTACTCAGGATAGGCCTCGTAGACATAGTCGAGCAGCTTGTCAGTGCTCCAATCACTCAAGCGATTGATAATTCGAGTGACATCTCGTTGAACGAAAGTGTCCGGTGCATCGACGGCATAGTTGTCACTCAAGGTCCAACTGCTTTCTCCATGTTGAACGATGTAGCCATGGTCCTCAAGCTTTCCGACCTCCTGATAGAGTGAAAATGAAAACGGTCCAAGCTTGTAGGGAACGAAGTCGTAGAAGGCACTCCCACCATTTGACGGATATTCATGGCGGAGCAAAAACGACCACTTCGTCAGCTCCGTTCGGAGAACCGGACGGCGAGCTGCTTTCAGCAAATCGAGGATCGTTTTTTGACGGTTCAGCATTCCCTGGCTCCGGTTAAATTCATGACGCCGCAATCGACGGAATTCCTTTCAGACGATTTGGCGTGTGTTGCAGTAATCTACAACACTATAGGCAGCGCGGTACACCGCAGCCGTCAGTTTCTGTCGCACAGTCCCGGACACAAATCACGGGACATTCTTCGTGTTTTCTATTTCATTTCAAGATTCTGCTGTTCGGTCAAAGCTTCGAGATTCCCAGAATTGCATGCACAGCGGCGGAGAGGAGTTGGGTGCTGGCGGATTCGGCTTGGGTGAGTTTGGCTTCCAGGGCGTCGCACAGGGACAGCAGCTCGGTGACCTTGGTGACGATTCGCTTTTGCTCGGCGAGGGGGGGAAGTGGGATCAATGAATGTCGCAACTTTGTTCCATTGAAGTTTGCCTGCCCACATTGCTGAGTGACTTCCGGCTCTATCTGAGTCTTGCGATAGTACTTGGCGTTCATGGCGACCGTCACAAATTCGGGCAACAAGTCAGGAAGAAGCGATTCTCGGATCAGGTATGACGCGAAAGTGAATTTGTCGTCTGGACCATTGAAGACGCCACTCTTGCCGACCAGCTCAAAGCTATTTGTGCGGTTGAATAGGATGTCCCCGTTCTTAAGGTACAGACGCGGGAGATCAGGGATCGTAGACGCTACGAATTTTGACTCTTCAAGAATGACTCGATCGGTGTATCACTCTCCTGAAACAGCGAGCGGTTTGCCGTCGCCGAGGTCCCGGATTCCTTCTTCGCTTTGCCCTTTTTCGGCTTGGCAGGAGCCGCACCCTCCCCGCCAAACCACCACGCTTTTTCGGCGTCGAATTCTTCGACCCGGATGGGTTTCGTTTTATTGTACGACTTGGCTCCCGGTTGATACGGGTGTTCGTAGTACCAGATTTCCTTCGTCGGCTGGCCTTTGATGAAGAACAGCAGGTTCGTCTTGATGCCGGTGTACGGAGCGAACACGCCGTTC